>JAAZOQ010000128.1 GCA_012797695.1 Anaerolineaceae bacterium
CCCCAAAGCTTCTCGGTATAGTCCTCAAAGAACATCTCGTAAAGCGGTCGGCCAAAGCGATTGATGTAAAAATCTTCAAGAGAAAGTTCCGGGCGTTTATGAAGAACCGCCGCCAGATACCCGAAGCCAGCCTTCAAAGTGCGCCCCAGACCCATATTGAGAAAAGTCTGCGCGCTAAAAGAAATCGGGTAGTCAAAGAACTTGCGCAAGAAGAAAATGCGAGAAACCCGATCGCGGATCAGCATTACAATATCCGTTTTCTCAGGATCGGGGCCACCAGGAGCAAGCGGTTTGGGACGGTTCAGAAGCTTATCGTCGATTGCCGGCGCTCCCTGCAGCGGCATTAACTCTTTCCACAACTCCATGACCTGATCATTCTTGGAAAAGAAGCGATGTCCACCCAAATCAATGCGATTGCCGTGATACTCCTGCGTACGAGCAATCCCACCAATGAACTCAGATTCTTCATAAATGATGGGATGAAACTCTGTATTTTTGAGAAACATGTACGCTGCTGTGAGGCCAGCCGGGCCAGCTCCAATAATGATGGCATTTTTTGATGATTTCGTTTTATTCTCCATGCGACTCAACTGATTCTTTCTGAGGCTGCTTAAAAATAAATAGCTTACGGCCAAGATAATTCCAGAACAACACAATAGCCGTAACGATGATCTTCACCAGCATATAGTTGATTTTGAGCCAATCTACGCCAAGATACATCCCTAGTTCGGTCAATCCCAGGCCAATAACGCCAATGACCGTGAAAACAACAAAGTCAAGGAAGGAATGACCTACACGAGAATTCTTGGCTATTTCGAAAACAAAAGTGATCGATAAGATATAGTTGAAGATCAGACCAGCAATAAATCCGATCGCGGTAGCGGTATAAAGTTTGAGGGGAAACTCAGGCAGCAGTACCTCTTTACAGAAGACCAACGTACCAAAATCGACCAGAAAAGCAGAACCACCCACAAGCAGGTAGCGAAAAAACTCCAATAATACGTTCTTGTTTTTTCCTTCCTGAAACATGTGACTCTCCTCAACAATAAAATTTCGACTTCATACTTCATACCTGGTTCTTGGAGTGAGCAGAACCTATCAGATCAACGCACAATGATTATACGAGCAATACTCACGATTTTCAGGAAATATCCATAAATATTGATATTTTGGATTTTTTTGCGCATTTTCGAACAATAAAAGTATACTTGACTGGTGATCAATCAACTCGAGTGAATGAAATGAAAATAAAAAATAAAAAAGCCATCTCTATCGCTATTACTGGAATCATCTTCTTTCTGATCAGTTTATTGCCTGGGATCCTTCCCCATACAAAAAGAAGTCTGGGGTGGATCATGATCTCGGTGATGATCGTTGGAATCCTCCTCCTGTTGGGAGGGATTTTCCTCATGTACTGGCCCGAGGTCTGGAAGCGCTGGGCAGCCCGCATCCGGCCCACCTGCTGGCCTGAAAGACTGCTGTGGATCATCGGAGGAATCATTGGGCTGTTTTTTTGCATCATGATTCCCTATGGAGCCGGATTCGACGAATCTGCTCATTTGATCCGTGCCTATGACATAGCCCAATTCAATTTGATGCCCAATACAGGTAAGGATCAAACCCTGGCCCAATTCATTACCGATTCTTACCAGCGGCGGGACTTTCAATCGCCTGCCTTTGACCAGTTCAGGCGGCAGAATTTTCTGGCACTGCCAGAACGGAATTCTCTTTCTTCAAGCAAAACACC
>JAAZOQ010000013.1 GCA_012797695.1 Anaerolineaceae bacterium
CCAGCCCCGCAAATCACTCTGGATCATGTCGGGCAAGATGCCCGTTTGCAGCAATTGACCGGGCAACTGATGGCCCGTAATCCAGAGAAAGGGTTCCTCTTTCTGGCCAGCAACAGCGGGCAGGATTCATCTGAGCAGGCCTCCATCCGCAAAGCAGCCATTGGGTTCTCGGCGGCTTATCGACGCAACGACATGGAAGGCTGTCTGGAGGCAGCCCATGTTCTGCTGGGGCGCGGCGGAGGGCTCACTCCCTCCGGGGATGACTGGCTCGCCGGCTTTCTTCTCTTTGAAGCTCGCTCCCGCCCCGGTCATCCCTTCCTTTCGCGTCTGGCTGCCGAATTGATCTTTTCTGCTTACCGCCGCACAACTTACATCTCTGCCAATCGTCTTGAAGCTGCCAGCGTCGGCGCCTCTGAAGAGATCTTCCTCACCGCAACGGATTGGCTGCTCAACGAAGCGCGCCAACTCCCAAAGTTGTTTGTTCAGTGGCTAATGGAATTTGGCCATTCTTCTGGGGTGGATACCTGGGTAGGGATCGCCGCTGCCTGTGTCTCCTCCTTGTCGAAATGAAAAGGGAACCCGGCATGGGTTCCCTTTAACTTACAGGTGACGTTCTTGACTAGACGAGGATCTCGTCCGGAACAATCATTTCTTCGTTGGCTTTGCGGACAGAATCGGGGACATTGAAGTCCAGATCAGCACCAGCCATCTGCTGTACATATTGCTTGATCAACTGATCCCAGTACTTCTTGGTCACGTAGTACACTTTCGCTCCGCCTAATTCATGCTGTACATCCGGCCAAGGATAGGAAGGTTGAGCCATGCCCAGACCCCAGCGCATCCAGCCATTATAAGATTCGTAGGTTGCCCACCATTCTTTCATGCCCAGCATTTCGAAACCGTAGTAGGCCTTGGCGTAATACATCACGGCACCAATGCGGCCGCCGCGCTGCAAAGCCATGGTATGCAGACTGATGTTGATGTCCTCATTCATCAAACGTCCGTTTGCAAAACCAGCCCATTTGCCATCGATCAAGCCTACCAGGGTATAGGGATCCTTGATGCGGTGGCGGTACCAGCCCAGAATTTCGGCGTAGACGCGGGCACCCACAATGTCATAGAAATCGTGATCAACGTGCATGATCTTTTCCATGTAGGTCAACATCTTGGGGGCTTCTTCCAGACGGGCTTCACGGATATACAGAATGCGTCCGTCTTTCAACTTTACCTGGGCGCCTGGCCAGGGTTTGAGCTGCATGGCGGGGCCCTGAAGCATTGCCTCGATTTCGCGGCAATCGATATTCAGGGATTCCTCGGATGCTTTTTCGGGAAGGTCAAATTTCACAGTAAACTCCTTTATTTTTTATTTTCTAAGCCAGATTGGCTTTGGTCAGCTTATTCAGAGATTCCACGTGGCCAAGTTCATAGCAGTCACCGAATTTGGTCTTCGGCATGGCAGCTTTCTTCTTCATCAGGTCTTCGTACTCATCGTCTTCAACGAAAGCGACACAGCGGCCAATGGAGGACTCACCATCTACAAAGCGCCACGGGAAGAACCCGACCTGAACACGGCGGTTCAGCAGCAGATCGATGTCGCCGCCCAGGCATTCCGCATGCAGAACGTGGTAAGGGAACATTTCGAGGTGCATCAGTTGATATTTGTCATCGCCGTAGAATTCCTCGAGGCTCTTGCCAAATTTCTTCTTGAAGACCTTTTCAGCCTGTTTGGCCTGACGGGGCATCCACTGGCGGATGATGGTATTCATTGGATGATCCGCGGAACCGCAGTCCACACCGATCCAGCGCAGTTCGAGTTTCTTCGCCCATTCCGCAAATTCGCGGTCCGGACCCGGGTGCTGTACCATGTAGCGGACTTCATCACCGGTGGGCATATCCCAGCCGAAATGATGGTAACCGGTGTGGATGATGAGAATGTCGCCCTTCTTGACTTCGACCCGGTCCATCACCTGTTTCGAGGTGTAGACGTCATAATCCCCGGCGCAATCGCTCAAATCAACGATGGCGGCATCGTGTACCAGGTAGTCCATATCCAGAGAAGCGATATCTTTCCCCGGAGTCCAGAAATGGCATTCTCCATCCAGATGAGTGCCCAGATGGTTGGAATGGGTGAGGAGCTGGCCATTGGCACCGTTGGGAGCCAGGCGTTTGAAGTACTTGATTTGCAGTGGCTCGTAGGTCGGCCAGGCAGGGGTTGCCACACCCAAAGGTAGAGTAAGATCGATCAGTTTCATTTTTGCTCCTTTTCAAGAATAAACTACTGGCATTTCTGACGAAAAGCATCAAATGCATCCTGGAAGGCTTTTTCGGGGGCGCGTAAAATGCCCGCACCAACGCCGCCAATACCAGGTTTCTTATGAGCAATCCCCGTGTTGATCTTGGGGAGAATACCGGTCTCCATTACCTTGCGGATGTCGATGCCCAATGGAGTCCCTCTAAAGTTCAGCGCCGGGATCGTAAAGCCCTCGTGTTCGCTGAAAGTGATCTCGTACATTTCCAGTGTGTTGGCAATGGCATCCTGCGGGGTGCCACCCACAAACTGGACAATGGCCGGGGCCGCAGCCATGGCAAAACCGCCATAACCTGCCGTCTCCGTGACCGTGCTGTCACCGATATCCGGGTTGGCATCAGCTTCGGTAAAGCCCGGGAAGTACAG
>JAAZOQ010000129.1 GCA_012797695.1 Anaerolineaceae bacterium
ATCAAAACGGTGACGAATAATGCCATGACCAGATCAAAATAATGATAAATACGCGGCTTTTGATCTGGGTTGGTGAAGGGGGAAAGGATTTCTTTTACGTTCATGTATGCTATTATAATGGGATTATCCTAATTTCTGGCGTGTTCTCATGCATCGATTTTTTCTCCCGGCGAGTTCATTTTCTGCAACAGAAGTCCATTTCCCCGAATCCGTTTCACGGCAAATTGTCCAGGTATTGCGATTAAAAGTGGAAACGGAGGTCACCGTGCTGGATGGAAGTGGGCAGGAATATGCTGTGCGTCTAACCTCGGTTGATGCTCATCTCTGTGTAGGGGTGATCGAGAGCAACCAACCTTGTTTAAATGAACCTGAAACGCAAATCGATCTTTACTTGTGTCTCACGCAGCGCGAAAAATTCGAATGGATCCTGCAGAAATGCACGGAATTAGGGGTAAGCCGCTTTGTGCCGGTGATCTCCAGCCGCAGTCTGGTGCAGGAGGAAAAAGATTTTGTCAAAAAGCTGGAGCGCTGGCAAAAGATCATTCAGGAAGCAGCGGAGCAATCACACCGCGCCCGGGTGCCTGGGATCGTGCCTCCTTTGCATTTTCGTGAAGCGCTGCAGCAAGCTGCCGCAGAGGGTAGATGTCGGTTGATCCCCTGGGAAGAGGAACACAGCCTGTCGCTGCACGCGGCTTTACAGCGTCACCCCCAAGAGCATTATGCGGTTTTGATTGGCCCGGAAGGTGGCTTCAGCCCGGAAGAAGTAGGGTTGGCACAAGCTGCTGGTTTTCTTTCTGTAACACTGGGGCCAAGGATTTTGCGCATGGAAACGGCAGCCATGGCCGCTGTGGCCCTGATCCTGTACGATCAAGGCGAGATGGATGCCTAGATCAAACGGCGGGGCAGCAAATTCTTGAGGTGATCTCCCATCTGTTTGCCGCGGCCCAGAATCAACCCACGTTCGTTTTTCACAATTATCATTGTTCCCTTTGTGTCTTGAGTTACTTCAGGAACGTCTTTTCCATTCATCCACAATTCAGCGTCTGTCTCAGAAAGAGTTACCTGAGGAGACTGGAAGCAACTGCCAAAACGGCAGATCCAGTCGTGGGAGGGCATCCAGCCATCCCCGGCGTCTTCGGCCAGCAGCATCCCTGTCGACTCGAGGGGCAGGGAAACAAAATCACTCAGCACACGTTCCGGAAAGACGAACACTTTGTTCAACCGGGTTACCAGTTGCAGGTGATATTCCTGCAAAACGGATTCAAGATCGAAGGCAAACTGATCACGGAAAAGCTGAAAAAACTGCTTCTCCTCAGCGCCGGTACAGGGCTGAAAGCCTGTGCGCGACAGTTCGCGGGCAGGAGCCGGTTTTTGCTGAGTTTCGATCGGGCCTGTTTTCTGCAGCAGGCAGGCGAAGAAACCGGCGGTCTGGAGACGGTGCGGCCACAGGCGAATGGAGTGCGCGGTTTCAGGAAGGTAATTCCGTCCCTCAGCGGCAGTCAGCCCGGGAGCTGGAAAGGGCAGTGAGGGCTGCACGTCGATTACTTTTACAGCGCTGCCGAAGCGGGTGAGAATGGCATCGATCACCCCTTCGTCTTCTTCCGGCATCAACGTACAGGTAGAGTACACGACCTGGCCGCCGACTTTCACGGCTTGCAAGGCGCTGGTAAGCAGTGCCTGTTGGCGTTTGGCTAATGCAGAACTTTCTTTGGCGGTGACCGGCCGGGTGGCATGAGATTCAGCGGTGCGCAGCCCTTGCATGGAACAGGGCGCGTCGATCAGAGCACGGTCGAACAGTTCCGGGAACCAGGGGCCGAATTTCTCACCGGGAAACTGGCTGATCGCGGTATTGACCGCGCCCCAGTTTTGCAGAACGATGCGCAGAGCGGGGATACGTCCCTGGCTGGAGTCATTAGCAAAGACCAGCCCGTGATCGCGGGTGCGGGCAGTCAGGTGAGTGGTTTTCCCGCCGGGGGAGGCAGCCAGGTCCAGCGTCAGCCCGGGATCAGTTTCATCGATGCTGAATAATTCTGGAGGCAGCATGGAAGCAGCCTCTTGGATGTAATAATGCCCCAGGCGGTGTTCGATGGTCTGGCTGACAGGGGTGCCGGCTTGGTCATCAATGCGAAATCCATCACTGCAAAAAG
>JAAZOQ010000130.1 GCA_012797695.1 Anaerolineaceae bacterium
GGCAGCGGCAAACCGGTTTGCTGCGACATCTGTCAGGCGGTGCCGGTAGCGTATCGCCAGGAATGGGAGTATCTGCAGCCGCGCACCGGTCTCTGGCACCTTTGGCGCGGAGATGAATGTCCGGCGGATCCATGCGATCCGGCCGAGCTGCAGCAGGACACCCCGGAACATTTGCTGCTGCTTGCCTGTCAGGGGCCGGCCCATTGCCAGCGACCGTATCGCGCCAGCAGTTGCCGGCAATTTCCCTTTTTTCCGTACGTGACCGAAGATTATCGTTTCATTGGCCTGGCCTACGAGTGGGATTTCGAACCGACCTGCTGGGTGATCAGCCATCTCGATCAGGTGACGCCGCGCTACCGCCGGGAGTTTGTGGCTTTCTACGATGAGATGTTCAATCTCTGGCCGGATGAGTTCGAGAGCTATGCGGCCCTCTCCGAAGACATGCGCGTGGCTTTTACTGCCCGGCACCGCCGCATTCCGCTTTTGCACCGCAACGGGCAGGACTATCTGCTTAGCCCAGGCAGCGAGCGTCTGACGCGGGTCAATGCGGTGCAGTTCAAGCGTTTTGGCCCTTATCGTGACTCTGAAGAAACGACAAAAAAGCCTTGAGAATTTTTCTCAAGGCTTTTTTGTGAGCGACAGTGGATTGCTAATCGCCGGTTTGTTCAGTCAGGTAAGTGGGCAGGCCCATCTGCTTGATCTGATCCAACTGGGCTTCGACCCAGTCGAGGTGTTCTTCTTCATCATGCAGGATGCCTTTCAAAATATCCTGCGTTCCATAATCGCCGGCATCCCCGCAGACCTTGATCATTTCGTTGTACAGCTTGACGGCGCCGTTCTCGGCGGCCAGATCATTCTCGAGCATTGATTTGACTTCGGAGCCGATGTGAAGCTGAACCGGGCGGCTCATCATAGGGGTACCCTCAAGGAAGAGAATGCGGCCAATGTGCTTCTCAGCATGCTTCATTTCGGTGATGGCACGCTTTTCGGTCTTCTCCGCCAGTTTGGCGTATCCCCAGTTATCGAACATTTCGGCATGGACCATGTATTGATCGACGGCAACCAGTTCGTCGGCCAGTAAAGCATTAAGTGCATCGATTACTTTGCTATTTCCTTTCATAGGAACTCCTTTCGTTAAAAATTATAGCATTTTCAGAAAACAGGGTTTTGGGTTCTATGCCCTGGCCGAAAACCGGACACAAATTTCGCGCAATACGGTGATGTTTTCTTCTAGACGCGTGCTCAGGGCCTGGCGCTGGCTGGCATAGGGATCAGAGAGAACCAGCGTGTCGGCGTGGACGCGCACAATGAACCCGGGGTGCTGTGCCAGGTACAGCAGCGCCGTTTCTGGAACGAGGGCTGTACTGGCGGCTTCCGGCGCACAGTAGAGCAGGTAAACACGGTCGAATTCCGGGGGAATACTCTGGTTAAGGCTCATTCCCAGCCGACTGGCCCCGGATGCCATCATCTGATCGAGGTAATTCCCTAACTGCAGGGGTGCCTGCAGGCGGGGAATGATAAAGAAGTGGGGCAGGTCAAGCAGTGGTGAGAAAAGGGCCAGATTGCCGCGCTGGGCCTCATTGGAGTCTCCGTCGCTGCTGGTTTTGTGGATACTGGAGTCGAAGATCACCAGCGTGCCTTCGGGGTAAGTCTTTTGCCACTGCGGTTTGACCCGGCGCAGGTCTTCGGGAGCGTAGGCTGCCTGTAAACTTTCCTGGTAGCGCCCGGGCAGATCCTTCGCCGGGCTGAAACCACTCTTTTGGGCCACTTCCTGAATGGCTTTTTTTCGTTTTGCCGCATAAGCGATCGCGATGATGGTCAGCACGAAAAAGACGAGCAGAAAGCTGCCCAGACACAACAAAGAGAAAGAATCGGAGTCGAAGGAAAAGTGCATGAGAAAGCTCCAGAAAATGCGGATTTTCTTAATAATAGAAGAAAACAATGAAAAAACCAACATTTTTCTGCTGGTGAGCGGTACGCGGGTCTATAATTAGACCATCACCTACCAAGAGGAAGATTCATGTCACGTTTGATAACGTCAGCGGAACGCATTGAAAAAGCACAGCAACTGATCGAAAAAGCCCGCGTCATGGAACGACCGGCGGAGGGCCCGTGGAAGGACTTCACCTATACGGCTCAGATCAAAGACCTGATGCGTCAGGCCCGTGATCTGCTGAAATTCATCCCCTACACTTCGGGGGTGCCGGCGGAAACCAAAGAACAGGCCAAGGAACTACAGAAAGAGATCGACAAGGCCGAAATGGAATTGCTGCACTGAACGCAAAATCGCCCCGGAACCCCGGGGCGATTCTTTACCGTCAGATAAACTGGTATTACAGCCCCAGCAACTCTTTGAGGAAGCTGCGTTTTTCCTGCATCTGGAAGGTATCGCCGCCTTCGTGGCGGTTATACGTGTAGATGCGCATTTCTTTGGCGCCGGCATAGTGGTTGTAAGCGGCGTACACTGTCGAGGGCGGGCAGACGTCGTCCATCAGACCGACCGAGAAGAGCGCTTTGGCCTTGCCGCGGGCGGCAAAATTGACCCCATCGAAATAGTCGAGATTGGCAAAGACCTGTTCTACCTTGTCGCGGTGTACCTTGCAGTAGGTAACGATCTCCTGGTAAGGGTAGGAATCAGTGATCTGGGTGGCACGACGGAAGTGGCACATGAAGGGTACGTCGGGCATGGCTGCGACCAGCCGGGGTTCGAGCCCGGCCGCGACCAGACTGAGACCGCCAGCCTGACTGCCGCCGGTGACAACCAACCGCGTGGCATCCGCGAAGGGAGCGCTGGCGGCGGCATCGATGGCGCGCACGGCGTCCGTGTACAGGCGGCGGAAATAAGCCGTCTGCGGATTGAGAATGCCGCGAGTGCAGAAACCGGGCGCCTGGGCATTGCCGCCTTCCGGGTCGACATCGGGGGTGTCGCCGTGGCGCCAGGTAGAACCCTGTCCGCGGGTATCCATCACGAAGAAAGCGTAGCCCATGCTGGGCCAGAATAGCCAGTCGGTCGGGAAACCGCGCCCGCCGCCGTAACCGATGTATTCGATCACGACCGGCAGCGACTCTTTCGTGCCGGCGGGCAGCATGTACCAGCCTTTGATGGGCTGACCGGCGAACCCCGGGAAGGTCACGTCGTACACGCTGACAGTTTTGAGGCCGAAGTCCACCGGTTCGAAACGAGCCGGTTCCCGGATTGCCCGCGCCTCGGCCAGATTCCGCGCCCAGAAGGCATCGAAATCCGCTGGCTCGGAGCGCTGCGGTTGGTAAACTTTGAGTTCATCCAGTGAAAGATCGTAAAAAGCCATAGAAATCCTCGGTGTGTTAATTAAGTTTTGGAATATTCTATTTCAGTCAAAGAAGAATTTAAAGGGATATTTGCCCAACAATGTTTTACTAATTCACTGCCGACCGGAGGAAAATAGGCATTGATGACATGAAATCCCTTGCGGTTTAGCATATCTACTGCAGGAATAAAATCTTTGTCGGAAGTAATTAAGATGGCATATTCCCAGGAATTTTCCCAGGCCAGGCTGATTAAATCCGTAACGATTGCAGTATCGACACCTTTTTCTATGGTTGCTGTCATAGGTTTATTGCATTCGGGGCAAAAAGTGATTTCGGTATGACAGTGGGGGCAGATTGGGGGATTCTTGGGCTTTCTTTCCACTAATGAGACTTCATATCCTGGCAGCTTTCTTAAAAATGAATCGATCCAATTGATTAAATTGCAATCAGAGTATTTTGACTTGTCAAATGAGGCATAAACGCTTGTGCCTTCATATTCGATATCTGTTTTAACCATAGCTTCAAGTTGACTCATTAACCAGGGAGATACTTTTTTCCAATCGATTCGAAAACCACTTCCATAAAATTTGATGATGTTCAATTGGAAATTCCAGTAGTCGACAAAGATCCTTGCTTTTGCCATTGTCCCTCCTGAATTACAATTCGAGGAGTGTTGTAAAACACTCCTCGGGGTTTTATTTGCGAATAGCTTTGAATTGCCATTCAGGCAATAACTAATCGCGGACTCTATTGAGAATAATTATAACGATAAAAGAAAAAAAGTCAAATTTCAGTGGACAGAAGTCGATCCTTCACTGTTTGATCAGATTTGGCGTGAGGATTCTCTTTTCTACTTCGGCAATGGACTGGCTCCACATCCCCTCGATCCACCAGGTGGTGCCGGCCTCGGCCCAGGGGGCAAGGGTATCGAGCGCCTGCTGGCGGCCCATGCCGCTGGTATCTCCCTCAATGATAATATCGAAAGGTGTGGACAGGGTACGGTTTTCGGCCACGTAAGCGGCCATTTCGCGCACGTCCGCCGGGGTGACCGCAGTAAACTTCTTCTCGGCATCCATCTTGGCGGCCAGCAGACCGTCGCACTTGAGTACGCGCCGCATCGACTTCATGCGCGGCCACACGCCTACCACCCACAGCGGAATGCGCGGCTGCTGCACCGGCCGGCGCGGATAGTTGACCGGGTCGACGCGGGTCAGCTTGAGGTGATAATGCTGCCCGTCGTAGTCGAATGGTTCACCGCGGTAGAGCAGGGTGAGGATGTCGATGCCCTCATCCAGCATCTCGGCACGCCGGCGCGTATCCGTTTCTTCGTCCGGGAAGCCCTGCCAGCCC
>JAAZOQ010000014.1 GCA_012797695.1 Anaerolineaceae bacterium
GACGAAGCCGTTGGTCACTTCCACGCGCGGGTCGAAGGCCACGTAATCACCCACCCGGATGCCCAGCGCTTCGGTATCCGCCGCGGTGAACACCCGTTCATCCAGGCGCACTTCCATCGTTTCTTCCGTGCGCGGGGTATCGCTCAGTTTTTTGCCGTACACGTGGGTCGAAGCTGCCATCAGCAAGATGCTGCCGCGGATGCTTTTCCCTTCAGCAGTGAACACCCGGCAGCCTTCGCCTTCAATGGTGTTCCAGGCGTATCCGCCCAGTTGGGTAAGCATCAGCCGCCCGTTGGGTTTGATCTGCTTGACCATGGCCCCCAGCGTATCCACGTGACCGGTCAGCGCGCACGGCGCTGCACTGCTTTCGCCAGGGAAACGCACCAACAGCCCTCCCTTGCGGGTCAGACGCAATTCGGCACCGGGCAGCGCCGCAAAGGCATCTTGCGCATAGCGGATGCCGGCCTCGGCCAACCCGGTGGGGCTGGGTGTGTTCAACAATCCGCTCAAGAACTCGATCATTCTGGCTTCATCGATCGCGGGTAACGACATGAGAACCTCACTTCTCGAAGGAACGGCCTTCGAATTCACTGATTTTTCGACGCATCTCCGCGCTCACAGCGACGGAGGTCTTGGTGTGATAATCATACGCCACCAGCACGTTTTCGGCGGTGGCATAGACAACGTTCCCGTCCGGAGAGGTGATCGCATATTCCATCTTGACGCTCTTGGTGCCAATGTGGGTGATCCCAACCGAAACCACGACCGGGTCAGCGAACTCGATCGGCGCCAGATAGCGCACGTGCACATCCGCCACGATGAACGGTACCTCGAGAAAAGAACGGGCATCGAATAATTTCAGTTTGAGCAGGTACTGAAAACGCGCTGTCTCGATATAAGACAGGAACATTTTATTGTTGACGTGCCACTGGGCATCGATATCCCCGTAATTAACGGTAATGGGGAGTGAAAAGTGAAATTTATCCATTGCCAAATTATACTCGCCCTTGTCAAACGAATTTTACGCAGAATAAACGTATTTCATTTAATATAACTATTGCAGAAAAACGAATTATATGAGATAAATAAGGTATTATTACCTAAATTGTCTTGTAAGAGGTTAATAGAATGCAAATTACACGACAGGCCGATTATGCGTTGCGGGCGATGACCTATCTTGCCCAGCTTGACCCTACGCAGCGAGCAGCCACCAGCCAGATCGCAGAAAACAAGAAGATTCCCCCTTCTTTTCTGGCAAAGATTATCTCTCAATTATCCATTGCCGGACTGATCCATACTTCCCGCGGTGCACGCGGCGGGGTTACCTTAGCCCGACCCGCCGGTGAGATATCGATACTGGAAGTGATCGAAGCCATTGATGGTCCCATCGCCCTGAATGAATGCACCGTTTCTCCAGAAGGCTGCCCCTTTTCGGGGGACTGCCCCATTCATGGACTCTGGTGCGATACTCAGGCTGAACTGGTCGAGAAACTACGCAGTACCACCTTCGATACCTTAGCGAAATAATTGCCTGCCTCCATCAGGCCAGATTCAAAGAAAAGAGGCGCAATGTCTGACGGCACACCGATCAACCGCCAATGGGTTTTGTCATTAAAGGATGGCAACGTGGTCATCGATTGGGGCGATGGCTTGTTTCAGGACGTCCGGGCCGGTGATTTCATCAAAGTGAAGGAATCCGAGATCAGCCACCACACGCTCAACGAAGAACTCGATCTGCTGATCCGCGTCGGGCGGGTGACGTCTTATACGTCGACGACCGTGTTCTTTGCCAGTTTGCCTGAACGACCGCAGCGTACCATCGATTGAAATGAATGATCCCTGTTCCCCTCCGGTCTGAACTGGAGGGGATTTTTTTGTGAGAACTCCATGCCTTCTTTATCGCGCGCCAAACTGAATTTCAACGTCGGCCTGTTTTCGTTCAGCCGGCTGGCCATCAACACCTCTTTGCGGATGGTCTATCCCTTCATTGCCATCTTTGCCAGCGGCATGCACGTGGATGTCAGCATGATCTCGCTGGCACTGGCCATTTCGATGATCACCAGTGCCGCAGCTCCCTTTTTGGCGCCCATCGCCGACCAGCGCGGCCGCAAATCGGGCATGCTCATCGGGCTGCTGATCTATCTGGCCGGCGTGCTGGCGGCCGCCCTGTTCCCCAGTTACCTGACCTTTCTGTTTTCCATTTTGCTGGGCAACCTGGGCAATAATCTCTTTGCCCCGGCACTGCAGGCCTATCTGGGCGATCATGTGCCCTACGAAAAACGCGGCCTGTACCTGACCATCACCGAAATTCCCTGGGCCCTCTCTTTTATCTTAATGATCCCGCTGATCGGCGTCATGCTGACCCACCTGACCTGGTATTCCCCCTTCTGGCTTCTGGCCGGGCTGGCAGTACTGATGTTCGTGCTGATCGCCGTCTTTGTGCCCTCGGACCGCCCCGCTTCAGCGGAGGCAATGACCTTCTTTGCGGATATCAAGAAAGTGCTGACCAGCCGCTCCGCGCTGTTCGGAATGGTCATGGGATTTTTGATCGTGGCCGGCAACGAAGTGGTCAACGTCGTCTTCGGGGTGTGGATTCAGGATTCATTCGGACTGGAAATCGCCGCTTTAGGGGCCGCCTCTGCCATCATTGGCTTCTCGGAACTGACCGGAGAAGGCATCACCGCCTATCTGGCCGACCACCTGGGCAAGGAACGGGCCGTCACCCTGGGATTGATCTTGAGCAGCCTGGCGGTGATCACCCTGCCCTGGCTGGGACGCAGTGAGGTCGGCGCCCTGATCTGGCTCTTCCTTTTCTACTTCACCTTCGAGATCATGGTGGTCAGCTCTTTGCCGCTCATGACCGAGGTCATGCCAGCCGCCCGGGCTACCATGATGGCCCTGTTTTTGGCCGCCCTCTCCCTGGGCCGTGCCGCCGGCGATCTGCTTGCCCCCACTCTCTACCAGACCGGTTTCTGGCTCAACGCCGCTGCCTGCCTGGTCTTCAACGTGCTGGCCTGGGTAGCGCTGTCGCGGGTGAAACTGCCCTCCTCTCAAAAAGAACCGCCGCTTTCAGCCGGCGATTAACTTCCTTTTCGACACCCCGGTAAACCCTCGCATGACCCCCTGGATGCTATCAAAAATCCTCTCCCTGCTCTTCTTCGGCGGATCAACTTTTTTCGTTACCCGACTCCTGCCGCCGCGCTCGCTGCGCCTGGCCCTGGCCCTGCTGGTCATCGCCGGGCTGGTTCTGCCCTTCACTGAATTGAAAATGGA
>JAAZOQ010000131.1 GCA_012797695.1 Anaerolineaceae bacterium
CCGACTGGACCCGCCTTTTACGAGAGCAGTTGGGCCCCCACCGCCGATGAAGTCGTCAGCTTTCTGAATACGGCGAAAAACCTGGGAATGACCGCGGCCAACTTCTTTAGCTGGGACGACTGCCGCAAGAACCTTCCTGCGGTCTGGACAGCCATTTACAACTACTCCTGGCCCTATACTTCCACCCCCACCACGCCAAAGGACATCACCCAGCAATACATCGATGCCCTCAATACCAAGAATCTGGATACCATCATGGCATTATTCAGCACTCAAGCGGTGCATATTGATGCTCAAGCCACCATTCAGGGCACCACAGCGCTGCGAGCCTACTTCAGCAATTTGCTGAACAACGTCTTGCCAGGGGCCACTTTCACGCTGGCCAACGCCTCAGGCTCCGGCTCCACGCGCAACTTCACCTGGACGGCCACCTCCTCGGCCGGCAAAGTGAAGGATGGCAGCGATACTCTCGGTCTGGTCAACAATGTGATCGCCTACCATTACACCTTCTTCAACGTCACCGCATCCTAACCCATTCGTACAGTAAAGCCGCTGCGGAGTATCCATCGCAGCGGCTTTTTGTTTTAGAAGATTTCTTCCTGCTTATAATCGTCAGAATCGATCTCGCGCGGAGGGGCTTTCTTCGAAGTTCCCGGTTTCTTCTCCCCCTTTGCAGAGGGAAGCTCTTCGCCACCCAAGAGACTCAGGTCAGTGATTTCATTCCCCGGCTTCGCCTCAATGATCCCCTTGGCGGTCAAACCCCGTTTCGCCAGTGGAACCGAATCCAATTTAATGACTTTGGCAGCAGTTTTCTTGAAGAACAGGGTCAAGCTCTGATTCTTCTTCCCGATGACACAGCCCGCCAACACAGCTCCGGGTTTCATCTTGCCCAGAGTCACGCCTTGCCCATAACGCCCCTGCACCGGGAATTCTTCTTTGTGCAAATGCCAGCCCAACCCATCTGAACAAACAAAGAGCAAATCTTCTCCGCGTGCCAGGTCTACCAGGCTCACGGCTGCTGCCCCCTCCGGTAATTTGATGGCATTCACCCCAGCCGCGACCAACCCCATTGTGCGGACCTCTTCACCTGCGAAACGGATTGCCATGCCATGACTGGCTGCCACCAGATATTCAGCTTTTTCAGTGGAGATCAATGCCCCCACCAGTTCATCGCCCTCATTTACCTTGGCCAGGGTAAAGGACTGTGAAGACACCCCCGGGAGTTCCAGCAAAGCTGATTTCTTAATCAATCCGGCCTGCGACAAGGTAACGATCACCTCGCTTTCTCCCTCCTGCAGTTTTGCCGGCAAACAGAAGATCTTGACCAGTTTTTCGTCGACCTCGAGAGAGGTGATGCGCGAATAATGCGGCAGCTCGTCGACATCTTCGAGGACCGGCAGATTATGCACCGCCACGGTCGCGCATTTTCCATCCGATGCGAGCAGATACAACACCTGGTGGGTATCAACGCACAATTCCTGCCAGGGAGCTTCTTTGCCGCCCGCTTTGGGTGCTTTTTCGTCATGCGTGCGGAAGAGCTTGCCCTCACGGGTTACCGCCACCCAAACCTTCTCCGCCGGGGTAACATCCTGCACCGTCAGCAATTCGTGAGCTTCCTCACCCTTCTTGAGCGAAATAATCTGAGTGCGACGACGATCCTGATAACGCAGCCGGATCTCTCCCAACTCATTCCCTACCTCAGCACGCATTTTCAACGGAGACTTCAAGATTGCTTCCAGTTCTTTGACGCGTTCTTTGAGTTCTTTGTATTCCAATTCAATTTTTTTGCGTTCCAGAGCTGCCAGACGCTTCAGCGGCATATCCAGAATAGCCTGTGCCTGAATCTCGGATAATTTGAATTTCTTCATCAAGCGCTGTTTGGCCTGATCAGAATCCTGCGAGGCGCGGATCGTGGCAATGATCTCATCCAACGCGGAAATGGCAATGCGGTAACCTTCCAGAATGTGCAGCCGCTCCAGAGCCTTCTTAAGATCAAACTCACAACGACGCTTCACCACCTCAATACGATGTTCCAGATAGACCCTGAGCGCCTGCTTCAAGGTCAATAAGCGCGGCTGTCCATCGACCAGAGCCAACAAATTGATGCTAAAGGTCGCCTGCAGCGGGGTCTTCTTGTAAAGTTCACGCAGCACTTTTTCAGCATCGGCGGATTTATTCAACTCGATCACAATGCGCATGCCCTGGCGGTCTGACTCATCACGCAGATCAGCAATCCCTTCCAGTGAGCCCTCACGGGCCAGTTCAGCAATACGCTCGATCAAAGAAGCCTTGTTGGTCATATAAGGCAGCTCACTGATGATGATCTTGCTCTTGCCGCGGGTCATTTCTTCCAGGCTGACCTTGCCGCGCACCATCAACTTACCCTTACCGGTGCCATAAGCGGAGAGAATGTCTTCCTGTTCACTTTCCTGGATAATCAGGCCGCCCGTCGGGAAATCAGGCCCTTTGACGAAATTCATCAGGTCGCCCACAGTCACGTCATCCAGCTTCTCCCAATTTTTGAGCATGTACTGGCAGGCATCGATGATCTCAGCCAGATTGTGCGGTGGAATACTGGTAGCCATCCCTACCGCGATACCGCTGGCACCATTGATCAGCAAATTAGGAATGGCTGACGGCAGAACTGCCGGTTCATCAAGCGTATCGTCGAAATTACGCACAAAATCGATCGTTTCCCGATCAAGCTGGCTCAGCATATCCAGCGAGAAATGAGTAATGCGCGCCTCGGTGTAACGCATGGCTGCCGGGGGATCCCCATCCACGCTGCCGAAGTTCCCCTGCCCATCCACCATCGGATAGCGCATGGAAAAATCTTGAGCCAGGCGGGCCATGGCCTCATAGACGGCCTGATCACCATGCGGATGATACTTGCCCAAGACCTCACCCACGATTCTGGCCGATTTCTTGAAAGAAGATTCCGGGCGCAATCCCATATCATACATGGCATACAGTAAGCGGCGCTGAACTGGTTTCAAACCGTCACGCGCATCAGGCAGAGCTCTTGCAACAATGACACTCATGGCATAGTCAAGGTAAGATTGCTGCATTTCGTGATCGATATTGACCTTTTTTACATAGCCGATTTCCATAGCTCTCTCCTGATGTTATTTTCGAATTCCCTTGAACTTTATCACAGAGCGGCAATAAAAAAAACCCCGAGTCAGAAACTCGGGGTTTGATTCACAACAGTTCTTTACTACTCAGCTACAGGAGGAACCGTCTCATCGGCAACGGGAGCATCCGCTTCTGGTGCTTCACCTTCTGCAACTTCAGCTACCGGCACTCCAGAGATCACCTTGTCTGATTCCAACCCAATGAAGCGACCCGGTACAAAACCGGTGCCTGCCGGGATCAGTTTACCGATCAAGACGTTCTCTTTCAGACCGTACAACGGGTCTTCGCTGGAAGCGATGGCAGCGCCGGCCAACACCTTGATGGTGTGCTGGAAGGAAGCCGCCGAAAGGAACGAATCGGTGGTCAAAGAAGCCTTAGTCACACCCAGCAGAATCTCAACGAAGCGAGCAGGCTGCTTGCCTTCGGCGACCAACTGCTCATTGGTATGGATCACTTCCAGACGGTTGACCACGTCCATCGGCAAAAACTTGGAATCGCCCGGACGCATGATCTGAACCTTGCCCATCAGTTTGCGGATGATGACCTCGAAGTGTTTATCGTTGATGTTCTGGCCCTGAGCACGGTACACCTTCTGAATCTCAGTCAGCATGTACATCTGAGCCGCCTCGCGGCCTTTGATCTTCAGAATGGTGTGCGGGTTGATGGAACCTTCGGTCAACTGCTCGCCCGCTTCTACCTGCTGCTCATCTTTGACCAGCAAACGCGAGGTGCTGGGAATATCATAATCTTCGCTTTCGCGCAGTTCATAGCTCACATAGACCTTGCGGCCTTCGACACGGACACGGCCATTGTGCTGGGCGGTGATCTGAGCTTCGCCCTGGTTGGCAATCAAGTCACCCAAACCGACCTCAGTAGCATCTTTCGCAACGATCTCCCAACCTTCCGGCACTTCGTACTCATCGGAGGTCATTTCGCTGTGATCAACGCGTACAACGCGCTGCTCCCCGGAGCGGTCCGAGGTAATCACCTTGGCCAGACCAGAAATGCGGGTAATGACTGCTTCGCCTTTCGGCATACGGCGAGCTTCGAAAAGCTCTTCAACACGGGGCAAACCAGTGGTGATATCACCACCAGCGGCAACACCACCGGTATGGAAAGTACGCAGGGTCAACTGAGTACCCGGCTCACCAATGGACTGGGCAGCCACCGTACCTACAGCAGCACCCAAGGTCACCAGTTTGCCGCGGCCCAGGTCCATGCCATAGCATTTGGCACAAATACCGTGGATCAATTCGCAGGTCAGCGGAGAGCGCACGTATACATCGGCAATTCCTGCATCGACCACCTTGCGGATCAGGTCATGGTCAAGCATTTCATCGCGCTCGGCCAGGACTTCCCCAGTCTTCGGATCGACGATACGCCCAGCGGTCATGCGGCCGTAGAGACGTTCGGCCAGTTTCTGACCGGCCACATCATCCGCCTTATGAATCCAGATGCCTTGAGTAGTACCGCAGTCTTCTTCGTTAACGATCTCATCTTGAGCTACATCCACCAGACGACGGGTCAGGTAACCTGCATCTGCAGTACGCAGAGCGGTATCGGCCAGACCTTTACGAGCGCCATGGGTGGAGATGAAGTATTCCAGAGCGGTCAGACCTTCGCGGAAGTTCGACTGAATTGGCAGGCGAATAATACGACCCGCCGGGTCAGCCATCAAACCGCGCATCCCTGCCAGCTGAGCAATAGGACCGAAACCACCTTTGGTCGCGCCAGAGTTGGCCATGGTTGCCAGGTTGCCATCAGGATCAAGGTATTTCTTGACCGCTTCACCCACGACCTTAGTCGTATCCTGCCAGATTTCGATGACGCGTTCATTGCGCTCCTGCTCCGTCAACAAACCACGGCGGAAGGAACGATTGACCTTTTCAACCTCGGATTGTGCCTCAGCCAGCATCTCGGGTTTTTCTTTCGGGATGGTGATATCCGACACAGCAATGGTCACACCCGATTTCATGGCATACTGGAAGCCGATATCCTTGATGCGGTCAGCGACCTCAGTGGTTACATCTTCGCCGCAAAGTTCATAGACATCAGCGATCAGATTCTTGACACCCGTCTTCTCGAGAGTGCGGTTGGTGAACTGCACCATCTCGGGCAAAATGCGGTTGAACAAAACACGGCCAGCAGTGGTGTGAATCCGCTGCCAGGAGGCTTCGGCCATGCGCTCATTCTTCTCATTGAAGTAGGTCTTCATGTAGATAGTAATGTTGGCATGGATATCCACCTGCCCCAACTGGTAAGCCAGATCCACTTCGTCGATATCCGCGAAGTTACGGCCGTCACCCTTATGCGGGCGATCATTCTGTTCAGTCAGATAATAGACACCCAGAACCATATCCTTAGACGGGCTGATGATTGGTTCTCCATCGGCCGGTTTCAAGAGGTTCTTGGAGGAAAGCATCAAAGTACGGGCCTCACGGACAGCTTTTTCAGACAGCGGCACATGCACAGCCATCTGGTCACCATCAAAGTCCGCGTTGAAAGCGGTCGTCACCAACGGATGCAACTGAATGGCGCTACCCTCGATCAGAATCGGCTCGAAGGCCTGAATGCCCAAACGGTGCAGGGTTGGCGCACGGTTCAACAA
Organism: Anaerolineaceae bacterium; assembly: GCA_012797695.1. GTDB lineage: Bacteria > Chloroflexota > Anaerolineae > Anaerolineales > Anaerolineaceae > UBA6107. The sequence continues at coordinate 5,744 of JAAZOQ010000131.1, forward strand.
GACCGGGCGATCTTTGATGACCTCTTCGAGCACCTCATAAACCTCGGGGCGATTACGTTCAATGAAGCGGCGTGCACCCTTGACGTTGGCCGTGTAACCGCGGGAGACCAGACGGGAGATGACGAACGGGCGGAACAATTCCAGCGCCATCGTCTTCGGTAAACCGCACTGATACAGCTTGAGGGTCGGGCCGACCACAATTACGGAACGGCCGGAGTAATCAACACGCTTGCCCAACAGGTTGCGGCGGAAGCGACCCTTCTTGCCTTTGAGCATATCGCTCAGGGACTTCAACTCACGACGGCCACGGCGAGAAAGTGCCTTGCCGCGCTGTGAGTTATCGATCAGGGAGTCTACTGCTTCTTGCAGCATACGTTTTTCGTTGCGAACGATCACGTCCGGGGCACCCAACTCGAGCAAACGTTTCAAACGATTGTTACGGTTGATGACGCGGCGATAAAGATCATTCATATCGGAAGTAGCAAAACGGCCGCCATCCAGCTGAACCATCGGGCGCAGTTCGGGCGGAATGACCGGCAGCACCGTCAGGATCATCCACTCGGGATGATTGCCAGAACGACGGAAGGATTCCACCACTTTCAAACGAGTGGTTGCCTTCTTGCGTTTTTGCTTGCTCTTGGAAGTGCGGACTTCCGTCCACAGGTCCTCGGAAAGCTGGTCCAGATCGAGGCGGCGCAGAATATCATAGAAGGCCTCAGCGCCCATATCCGCACGGAAAACCTGGCCCCAGCGGGATTTCAATTCACGGTAGCGGCTCTCGCTCAAGAAAGTGAAAGGCCGCAGCTCCTGCAGCTCATCACGCAGATGAGCGGTCTGATCCTGAGAATCGCCGGTCTGATCTTCCAGTTGATTACGGAAGCTTTCCATCGCCTCTTCGGCTTCGGCTTTGACCTGCTCGACGCTCATCTGAATCTGTTCGAGATCGCGAGCGCGTTCGCTCTTGAACTCAGATTCGATCTCATCCAGGCGCTCTTTCACCGCACGCTGCACATTCGAAATGTGCTGAGCCGTAACAGTTTCACCCGCTTCAGCAATCACCACGCTGGCTGTCTCGAACAGCACCTGTTTCTTCACGGCCTGTCCTAATTGCTCGGTCAGCATGCGTTCGATGGACTGTCCTTCACGAATAACCGGATCAAGGCGAGCCGCAATCTGCTCTTCAGCCCGCGACTCAATGTCTTTCTTGCGCTGCTGAAATTCAGCTACTTTCTTATCACGAGCCTGTTTGACATCCAGAATCTGGCCATTGATCTGATTCGCATGTTCCCGTTCAGAAACGGTGATTTCGTCCTCGAGGCGTTTCAATGCCTTCTGGCGGGCATCATCATCGACGAAGGTGACAATGTACTGGGCGAAATACAAAACACGATCCAGATTACGGCGAGAGATATCCAGCAAAAGGCCCAGATAAGAAGGAATACGGCGAGTGTACCAAATATGGGCTACCGGGGTAGCCAGCTCAATGTGTCCCATCCGCTCGCGGCGTACAGCAGAACGGGTCACTTCCACTCCGCACTTATCACAAATAATCCCTTTATAGCGCGGATTCTTATACTTGCCACAATAGCACTGGTAATCACGAGTCGGTCCGAAAATCGCTTCGCAGAAAAGGCCGTCTTTTTCAGGGCGCAGCCTGCGGTAGTTGATCGTTTCAGGCTTAAGAACCTCGCCGTACGACCAGCTTTTGATGGTTTCTGGTGAAGCAAGATTGATACGGAGCGCTACAAGACTTTTTGTTTCCACTAAACGCCTCCTTAATGGGAACCTTAAGCGATTAAACACAAGGCAGCGCAATGAGAAGTTATCCTGCGCTGTTTAAGTAAATCGCAAGTAGTAAGAATATACATGCGATTGATAAGTATACCACGAATTAGCAATTCTTCAATAGATTTTATGGCTTTCTCTCTTTTTTCCCCTGCTGCAGCGGAATTTCAAGATAGAAAGTGCTGCCCTTTCCTAATTCGCTTTCCACCCACACATTTCCGTTATGCCGAGAAGCCACTGCTTTGACAATGGTCAGGCCAAAACCGCTGGCCGCGCCATTTTGATTTTCTTTGCGATTTCCTTTGGCAACACCCTCAAAGATGGTTTTCAAATCCAAAGGAGCAATCCCGGGACCATAATCACGCACTTCAAATATCACTGAGGCATCTTTGGCTTGAACACCTACGTTTATTCTACCATTCAAATGCGAAAATTTGATAGCGTTATCCATCAAATTCACCAGCGCCTGCTCCAGCAAACCGCGATCCGCCTCAACAAAGACCTCCTGCGCGGTAGTGAGTTCTTTCATGATCTGCACCTTGCGCTGATTGGCCAGCGGCTGCATCTGCCCGATCACCTGATCCAGCAGTTCCACCGGTGAAAGCTTTTCAAGGTTGAGCTCCTGCCCCGACTCCACGCGCCCGCGGTTAAGCAGATTCTCCACCAATCGGCTCATTTTCTCTGCGGATTGAGCGATCTTGGCAGTGTAGTCTTTCTGTTGATCGTTCATCTGCCCCAAATACTCCAGCATTGAGACGTAACCTTTGAGCTGATTGAGCGGTGCCTGCAGGTCATGGCTGACCGTCGAAACCAGCACCGTCTTCATGGCTTCCATCGCTTTGTAATCAGTCACGTCATGCAGCACGCATACCCGACCAACCTTTTTCTCCTCCACCTCAATCGAGGTCAGGTTCATGCGATAAATACGGCCATTTTCAAGGGTCACTTCGCGAGCTTCTTTCTCATTCCAGCGGGAACTTTCGAGGAAGCCCAAAATCGTTTTCGAGGACAGCCTGGGCTGAGCCGTAGATTTCTCAGCAAATTCGATCAACTCAGGAACGTCATGGGCCGCCTGATTGAACATCAGCACGTTTCCTTGCTGATCGAGCAGCAGCACCGGGTCAGGGGTGGCAGTCAACACGGACTCAAGACGGCGCTTGCCGACCTCGGCTTTGTTATACAGCGAAGAATTGGTCACAGCGATCAAGGTTTGGTTGACGAGAGTATTGAAAATATTCACTTCATTCTCGAGAAAGCGATGCGTCTCGGCGTAACCAATCCACAATATGCCCAGGTATTGGTCCCCATCGCGCAAGGCAGCTCCCAACAGCTCGTTGGGCAGAGATTCGCTTTTGGCCAGCCCCATGCGTTTCAGACGAGCCCGTGAGGGAATCACCAGCAGCGGTTCGCTGCGCAAAATATCCAGCAGTACTTTGTCTATACCGGAAAAGTCTTCCGTTTTTTCGCCGGCAGCAAAAACCTGCAGCGGGCCCTCAATGCCAGTCTCTGGATGAAGCAGCAGTACGATACGCGCCGAACTGGCGCCATAAGAAAGCGCCGCTTTTAGGATGTGCGCCGAGGAGCCTTCAATGGAGAGATTCCCCGCAATTCCCTGAGATACGTCAAGCAGGCGATCCAATTCATCCAGACGATCCTTCAAGTTCACCCGCATGTGCTCGAAGGCTCCGCTCAAGCGGCCGATTTCGTCCACCCCGCTGGTTTCGATCGACTTTTCCAGGCTACCATTCGAAATGGTCGTGGCCTGGTCTGCCAGTTTTTCCAGCGAAAAGGTAACATGCTGCAGCATGTAGCGCAGGAAGAAAAAAGCCCCCAGAGCAAAAACGAGCAGCAGCGCCAGCAACGGCACAGCAATCTGCAGCGCCATTTCTTGTGCGCGAGAAGCCGGCAGGGCGACCAGAATCGTCCAGTTCTTCTCGGAAATTGGCTCAGCGTAGACCACCCGGCGCGTACCGGTGCCGCTGGATTCATCATAGAATAATTGCTGCGTGGGTACGTTGCCCGAATAAGTCGTCATCACCTGCGAGGGGTTGGTATCGAACAAAATCAAGTGATCGGCATCGAGCAATAAGCCCTCCCCACCCAGCGTCTTCAAGCTATCGAAGGCCTGGATGGTAGGCTGCGAGAACAGGTTCTCGTCCAAATCGGTACGCGCCAGCAACACCCCCTTTGCCAGCCCATACTCATCCGGGATGGCCGCCAGAAAAGAAATCTGCACCGAGCCAGAACCATTGGTAGGAGCCACCGTATAGCTCTGAATTTGAACGCCGTTGAGCGCCAGGGTAATACCAGCCTGTTCCTCAGCACTGAGGAATAACTGGTCAGAAGAGGTAAGCGGATAACCAGTAAAGGGAGCCCCGGTTAAATCGAAAAGATAAAGTTGATCAAAATAAGGCGCTGAACGGAGTTTTTCCTGCAGAAAAGCGCGGGCACTGCTGGTCTCTTCCAGTGGAATATTCGAAGAAACGATATCCGAGACCAGACTTTGCCCGGTCTCGATGATGTAGGGAATATTCTCCGCCGCGGTATCGGCAGAATTCTTCAACTGGCTTTCAATCATCGAACGGGCTGCCTGACCGGCCACGGCCCAGTCAGCGACCGCCAGAGTGATCATTAGCAAAATGATGAACGGGATCGTCGTGATAAGGATGCGTGCCTGCAGCCCGGACTCCCCCGGAGAAGGCACCAATGCCTTCGGTTTCGTCCAACCAGATACTTTCTGAATCAGGATGATCGTGCCAAAAATCCCGGCCAGAAGCAACTGAATGCCGTTAACCACCATCAGAATCCAGGATTGGGTAAAGCTGTAATCCAGACGAGCGGCCAGAGTACCATTGGTGCTAAAAAAGGTACTGATGAGATAAATGGGGGTACTGAAAAGCCAGGTAAAGAAAGCCGCCCCCAATGGGTGACGCAGCATTCGGTAAAACAGGCTGCGGTAATTTTGCCGGAACATCAAAGAGAGGATCAACCCCAGGCCAGCCATCTCAAGGGGAGTGAAAATCGAATGCGTATTGAAGAGCGCATCCAGACTGCCGCCCACCAGCCCCAGGATCAGCGTTGGCCAGCTTCCCAGCAAACCCGCCGAGAAAAGCAAAGGAAAAGCGGCCAGCAGCAAAACCGCCGGCGGATTGCTCTCAAGGGGAACGTTGGGCAGCGGGATCGTTTCACCCCAGGGAATTTGAAAAGCCAGAAAAAGATTTGCCAGAACCGTAAATAGAAGCAAGAAAGAAAATTGCAGCCAGAAGTGAGGTTTTCGGGTTGAAAACGCTTCTTTCTGCATGAGCCAGAGCAATAACGCAGCCATAATGAACCAGCCGATCCATCCAACCAGATCGAAGGGCAGGTTCACGTA
>JAAZOQ010000132.1 GCA_012797695.1 Anaerolineaceae bacterium
CAGGTGCTGGTCGGCAAAGATCATCTGCCAGGGGTAATTGGGGCCAAACCTATTCATCTGGTCGAACACGATGAATTGCAATCAAACATCTCGCTGAACAGTCTGCGCATTGATCTTGGCCCGGGCGGAGCCGGCAAAGCCAAAGTCGGTGATTATGCCACCTATGCCACCCGCTTCATGCAAATTGGTCCCAGCCTGCGGGCGAAGGCCCTGGATGACCGCATCGGCGTAGCGACCCTGATCGAACTGCTCAAACATGCTCCGCAGAACATCACTTTGCTGGCTTCTTTCTCGGTACAGGAAGAGATCGGCGCCCGCGGAGCCAGAGTCTCAGCATTTCGCTTCAACCCCGATCTAGCCATCGCCGTTGATTCCACCCCAGCCTTCGATCTGCCGCGCGAAGATGATGAAGAAAACACCGCATATAACTGCATTCTGGGCAAAGGCCCAGCCATTTACGTAGCCGATGCCGGGACCCTCTCTGACCCACGTCTGATCCGGCTGTTGACTGAAACGGCAGAGAAAGAGCAAATCTCCTATCAGTTCCGTCAGCCAGGCGGTGGCGGTACTGATGCCGGCAATATTCACAAGACCCGCGCAGGCATTCCAAGCGTCTCGATCTCCGTCCCTGGACGATACGCCCACACTGCTTGTCTGGTCTCAGCGACCAGTGACTGGCTGAATACCCTGCAGCTACTCTACGCCTTTCTGGAACGGCTCACCCCGGCCCTGCTGGCCAGTGAGCGCGCCTGAAACGCCTGCCTGAAGTATACTTACTCACGATCAGGAGATATGATGAAAGAACTCATTCAAAAACTCGTGGCTCCCTCCAGCCCCTCTGGTTATGAAAATAACGTTCGCGATGTGATCAAAGCGGAAGTGGCTCCTTATGCTGATTCTGTGATCGTCGATGCCCTGGGCAATTTGATCGTCACCAAGGGCAAGAAAAGCACGAACGGCAAACGGATCATGCTCTCTGCCCACATGGATGAAATCGGCATTATTGCCACTCACGTGGATAAAAACGGGTTTGTGCGCTTCAGCAATCTAGGCTATCTTTATCCACGCAATTGTGTAGCCGCACACGTCCAGTTCCTCAGCGGCGTACGCGGGGTGATCGGCGTCGATGCTCTCGATGACCCCTCCAAACAACCCAGCCTGGATCAGCTCTACATCGATGTTGGCGCCAGCAGCCGCGAAGATTGCCCTGTACGGGTCGGGGATGCAGGCGTGTTCGAACGCCCCTACATCGATCTGGGCAAACGGGTCGTCTCAAAAGCCCTGGATGACCGCATTGGCTGCGTCTTGCTGATCGAAGCCCTCAAACAGATCAAAGAAACCCCACACGAACTGGTCTTCGTTTTCAGCACTCAGGAAGAAGTGGGCACTCGCGGAGCCACCACCAGTGCCTTCCGCGTGGATCCCGACCTGGGGCTGGCCGTGGACGTCACCCGCACCGGGGACGTACCCAATACCTCTAAAATGGAAGTCTCGCTGGGAAAAGGCCCCGCCATCAAAGTCAAAGACGGCGGCATGATCGCTGATCCACGAATCGTGGACTGGATGGTCGAAACCGCGCAAAAAGCCAACCTGCCCTATCAGATGGAAATCCTTGAAGGCGGCACCACGGATGCGCGAGTCATCCAGTTGACGCGCGCCGGTGTACCTTCAGGCTGTCTTTCCATCCCTACCCGCTACATTCACTCGCCGGCTGAGATGATCGACCTCTCAGACATCGAGAACTCTCTTGCCCTCCTGCTTGCATTGCTGAGAAACCCCGTCGAACTCAAATGATATCCAAGCAAGCAAAACCAGAGACAGAACCACACTTGATCAAACAGAAAAGACGTTATTTTTCCTTTCTGTTCGTACTGCCTCTGCTGGTAGTTTTTCTGCTGGCCGGCTGTCAATTGCAGGATCAGTTCAATGCCGCCATGAGCCGACTGGCCGCTACCCAATCTGTGGCTGGGCCCACGCTGGAAGCTACAAAAGCAGCGACCTCAGAAGCTACCGTCATCGCCACCGCAGCTCAAACCGCTACTGCAGTGGCCAACTCAACGCTGGTGCTGTGGGTTCCCCCCCAGTTCGACCCCAATGGCGAAACCCTGACTGGCAAGCTCTTCAACCAACGTCTGCAGCAATTCGAAGCCAGCTTTCCGGAATATACCGTAGAAGTACGGCTGAAATCTGAAAACGGACGCGGCGGGCTGCTGGACTCACTTTCCAACGCTTCACTGGCTGCTCCAGCCACGCTGCCCTCACTGGTGCTCTTGCAATACCGCGATCTCGAATCCGCCTCACTAAAGGGATTAATTGTCCCTCTGGACGAGGACACACTCAACGTGATCGGCCAGAACTGGCTGCCCTATGCAGGGCAACTCAGCGAAATCCAGCATAATTTGTTCGGCGTTCCCTTTGCCGGGGATGCCCTGGCTCTGGTGTACCGTCCGGCACAAACTCCTTACCCTCCCAGCACCTGGCAAGAGCTTTCGACACAGAATCTGCCCATCCTCTTCCCAGCCGCCGATCCCGATACACTGGTCGTGATCAACATCTACCAGACTGCCGGCGGTTCACTCACCGACGAAAATGGAGAGCCGCACCTCGACACTGATCCGCTGTTGAAAACCTTCTCCTATTTTTCCAACGGAGCCCAGTCCGGGGCCTTCCCTATTTGGGATACCCAACTGGCGGATTTTTCCAGTTCGTGGTCGCTTTACCAGCAACAATCTTCCGGTTATGCCATCGTGTGGGCTTCACAATACCTGCAGGGGCAATTACCCGGCAATGAATTGACCAGCCTGCCTGAGATCAATGGGCAGAAAATCACTTACGCGCAGGGTTGGCTGTGGGCCATTCCGCAGGGAAGCAGCCAATCGCTGGAAGGCGCCAGACATCTGCTGGATTATCTTTCTGAGCCGGAATTTGTCGATCAGATCGATCAATTGGCCGGTTACCTGCCCGTGTATCAGAGTGGGTTGGATGCCCAGACCAATCCTGATTTAAAAGCCACCCTTTCTGAACTGATGAATTCTGCGCAGCCCCTGCCGGCTGGCAGTACAATCAACTCCATCAGCCCAATCATGGAAAGTTCTACTCTGCAGATCATCAAACAACAGATCGACTACATACAGGCAGCCAACGCCGCCGCCAATCAATTCAAATAGATTTGAGGAAGCTCATGAAAGAAGACGAGAATCAACCTAAAAAACAAAGAAATTTCCCAATTGTGCTTTCTCAACTGCTGCTCGTTCTGCTGGTGATCGGATTGGTAATGTTAACCATCTGGATCAGCGGACCACTCCCTGAACGCAACGAAGAAGGAATCATCATCACCCCGCAGGCAACCGCAACCACCATGCCTTCCCTTTTTCAACATAATCAGAAAGCCCCGGATATTCTGGAGACAACCCCCACTTCTGGGGTGATCGTCGGTATGATCGGCGTCGTGATGATCATTCTGGCCGGAACGTTCATCGCCTACCAGCGGCAAAAATAGTCCCCCTATAATGCAAAACCTCGCTACAAAGTAAGTAGCGAGGTTTTTTTATTCTTCTTCGAGCAGTACCTGGCGATATTGTGCTGCAATTTTTTGAATATCGAAATGACCAATTGCCTGTTCTCGGGCACACCGCGAGTACTCTGGCTGAGCATCGAGCACTTTTTGAGCGGCATCAACCAGCCCATAGAGATCAGGG
>JAAZOQ010000133.1 GCA_012797695.1 Anaerolineaceae bacterium
GACGGGCCCATAGTTATTGGCCAGATCGAAATGGGTAATGCCCAGATCGAAAGCGTGCAGCAGCATGGCGCGGCTGTTGGCGAGCGTATCCACGCTGCCGAAGTTATGCCACAATCCCAACGAAATGGCCGGCAGCTTGAGGCCGCTCTTGCCGCAGCGATTGTAGCACATCGATTCGTAATGTTTGGGGGAAGCATCGTAAGTCATGAATGAACTCCTTGAAATACCATTATTCAGTGCATTGTAGCATAAAGGGCTGGACAAGGAAAATTTTATTAAAAACAGGGAGCGTAACTCCTGATTTTTATACTAAAAACAGGGAGTATCACTCCCTGTTTTTGACTTTCGTGTTTAAAATGAGCATACTGAAGGTATGATCTCACGCGCATATGAACCTCTGGAAGAACGTCTGGCAGTCAACAAGGCCCTGGTTATTTTTGGCCCCCGGCGGGTAGGCAAAACCACCCTCCTGAAGAAAATGCTGGACGAAACAAAGCTGAACTACAAACTCGATTCTGGAGATAATATTCGCACCCAACAAGTTTTGGGTTCGCAGGATTTCGAGCAGATCCTGGCTTATGCAGAAGGATACTCTTTAATCGCAATTGACGAAGCGCAGAACATTGCCAATGTAAGAATGGGGATCAAGATCTTGCTGGATCAGTTCCCCGGGTTGAGGGTAATTGTTACTGGTTCTTCTTCGTTTGAACTCGCCGGGCAATTAGGAGAACCGCTAACGGGCCGAAAAACGACCCTGACCCTCTATCCCATTGCCCAATCAGAATTATTGATGCAGCGGAACCAATTTGAACTGCGTGAATCCCTTCCGCAATTTTTGGTCTATGGGGCGTATCCAGAAATCATTCAGGCAGCCACGAATCAGGATCGAATCGATCTGTTAATGGAAATTGCCAATTCCTATCTTTTAAAAGATATCCTGGCTTTTGACCGTATCAAGAGTTCGCGCAACCTGCTTGACCTCCTCAAATTACTGGCCTATCAGGTAGGCGAAAAAGTCTCTCTGGCAGAAGTTTCGACTCAATTGGGGGTGGATGTCAAGACCGTCAAGCGTTATCTGGATTTGCTGGAAAAATCCTTTGTCGTTTTCAGAATGAATGGTTTCAGCCATAATTTGCGCCAGGAAGTAACGAATAAAGCAAAATATTATTTTTATGACAACGGCATCCGCAATGCGATCATCTCTCAATTCAACCCTGTTGCTGACCGGAATGACGTGGGCGCGCTATGGAAAAATTTCCTTCAGGTGGAACGGCTCAAGCACCGTCAGTACAGCAAGAGCTACGGAAATATGTATTTTTGGCGTACTTACCAACAACAGGAGATTGATTTGATCGAAGAAAGGGAAGGAAATTTATTCGCCTACGAATTCAAGTGGTCTCCGAATAAAGGAGGAAAAGTTCCCTCTAATTGGACGAAAACGTACCCAAATGCCAGTGACCAGGTAATTCACCCGAATAATTACTGGAAATTTATTGCATAACAGATGGCCCTTGAAAGTAAAAAGTCACTCCTCGTTTGTTGAGGAGTGACTTTTTGTAATCAACAGAGCATTATCTTTCGTGCTCGTCGGGGTGATCACAGCAGTGATCGCGCTCGACCACGGTGACACCCAGCGGCTGCTGATTGAGATTAATGGTGATGCCGAAGGTCTCGAGCAAAGCTTCTGGGGTGATGACTTCTCGACCGGGACCGACAGCGATGACCTTGCGCGCCAGCAGCAGGCTCAGAGTGCAGTTCAGGGCTTCCTGGATGTCGTGGGTGGCGACGACCACACTGGCGCCGCGCGCCAGTTCGTCGCGGAGTGCCTGTTCGTAGATTTCACGAGCACCGGCATCCAGACCGGAAGTGGGTTCGTCAAGGACGAGTACTTCTGCGCGACGGGCAAGGGCCTGAGCGATGTAAACGCGCTGCTGCTGCCCGCCTGAAAGCTCACGCAAGGGCCTGTTCGCCAGGGCGGAGATGCCCATGCGCTGCAGGGATTCAGCGATCAAATCTTCATCGAAGCTGTCGAGTTTGCCGAGCAGGCCGTGTTCAGCGTAACGGCCCATCCGGACCACATCCAGGGCCTGCATGGGCAGAATGAAATCAGAGGAATGGAACTGGCTGAGGTAAGCCAGCCGGCGTGAAGTTTGCTGTGGTGCGCCGCCCAGAACGGTGAGTTCCCCCGAGAGCGGAGGCAGTAAGCCGACCAAGGTTTTGAGCAGGGTTGATTTGCCGGAGCCGTTGGTGCCGATCAGGGCCAGGGATTCCCCGGCGCGCAGGTCGAACTGAACGTCAGAGACGATGATTTCTTCTTGATAACCAATGTTCAAATGAGCAGCATGAAGGGAAGCGGGCAGTTCAGTCATGAGCCGGTTCTCCTTTCTGCTGTTGTTCTTTCTGCAGGTTTTTTACCAGCAGGACAATGAAAAAGATGAGGGTTGCTACCAGCACGATTGCCGAACCGGCGGCCAGATTGAAGTGGTAACTGAAGAGCAGGCCCGCGTAAACGGAGACCATGCCGATCAGGGAAGAGTACACCATCATGGTACGTACCCGGTGTGCCAGCAAGGCTGCCGCCCCGGCCGGGGCGAGGAGCATGCCAAAAACAAGCATGGTGCCGACGGTCTGGAAGGAGATGATGACCGCCAGAGCGATCATCCCCAGCATGAGGTTGTGGTAGAGTTTGGCCGAAAAGCCGGAGACCTGAGCCTGTTCCGGGCTGAAACACAGCAGCAGGAAGGGCCTGGCAAAGAGAATGGCCATCGCGACGATGATAGCGGTGGCTATTGCCTGCAGAATGACCGAAGAAGTGCTGATGCCCAGAATTTCCCCAAACAGGATGCGCACCAGATCCCCAGAAAAAGAATTCGAGCGGGAAACAATGATTACTCCGAGGGCCAGCATGCTCACGAAGAGCAGTCCGATGGCAGTATCCGAAGACAGTCTGGATTTGCGGGTGATGAGGCTGATGCCGCCGATCATCACTACCGCGCTGATCGCGGCCCCGACGATACCGGGAATGCCCAGCAGCAGGGCAACGGCAATACCGGGCAGCACGCCATGAGCCAGGGCATCGCCAATGAAGGCCAGTCCACGCAGGACGATAAAGGTTCCCACCACACCGCAGGCTACTGAAACCAGCATACCGGCAATCAGTGCCCGCAGCAGAAAAGCGTTCGAAAGGAAGGGTTCAACAAATAAGCTCATAAACTCCTGAGTCAATCTGCTGCGGAATTTTCCACAGCAGATTGATTGTAACAAAATTCAAATTACTTTACTTCAATCCATCCACAATGGTCTGGGCCAGGTCGCGTTCGAAGGCGAAGTAATCGCCGCCTTCGGGCAGGGCATGGGTGGTCAGTTCGATCACTTTGGCCCCGGTTTCCTGACCGATAGTCTGGGCCACATTGGCGGGGGTACCCAGTTCAGTGAATACGGCTGGCACCTGGCTGGCTTCGATCTGGGCAGCCAGAGTGGACATGTCTGAGGCGGAGGCCTCGGCATCACTGGTCAGGCTGGGAATGATGGCGCCGACAAGCTTGAAGTTGTAGCGCTGGGCAAAGTAGCCCAGAGATTCGTGACCGGTCACCAGTACGCGGCGTTCCGCGGGCAGGGATTCGACCTCGGCACTGATCTCGTTATTCAGGTCATCCAGTTTTTGATCCAGTTGAGCGGCATTGGCCGAGACGTCCAGGCCAAGATCATCCTTCAGACTGACGCTCAAAGCATCGACGACCTGTTTCATGGTCAACGGATCAGTCCATAGATGAGGGTCCTGCGCGCCGATGGCTTGATCGGGATCTCCACTGGGGATGCCTTCCCCGGTGCCGACGGTGCGGATGGTGATGTGATCTGAGGCGGTGAAGAACTTCACTCCGGCGGTTTCAGCCTGGGCCAGAGCTTTTTCCATGCCGCCTTCGAGGCCAAGTCCGTTTTGCACGATCATATCGGCGTGGGTCAATGTCTCGATGTCTTTGGCAGAAGGTTCCCATTCGTGCGGGTCCTGACCATTGGGCATGGAAACGATCACGTTTGCCTGATCGCCCACCAGTTCCTGTACCAGGGAGCCCAAAATGGAGTACGTGACCACGATGGTCTTTTTGCCATTTTCGACGGGAGTGGAGGCTGCGGAGCTGCAGGCAGTTTGTGCGGCCAGCGATAACAGAAGGATGCCGGCCAGCATCCAGTTTGTCCATTTTTTCATTGTTTATTGCTCCTTTTGATGAGGAATTTACCCCTCAGGGGTTCATCAAGAGGTAATCCTAACCAGGAATGATTTTTGCGGAAGTCGCTTTGCAAACAAAAACGCGGTGAAATGTGCATCAGTGTGAGTGTGCGATTAAGTACCGGAGACGACCTCAGCCGGGTAACCGGCGCTGCAGGGCAGGCCGTGGTGGCCGGGTTCCCAGCGCGGCAGGCAGTACCGCTCTCCATCCTCTGTGTCGAGGGTAAAGAGACGCTCCTGCAGTTTGAGATCCCCGAGGGTACGCGTGATGGTACTGCGGGTGGCCCCTACGGCTGATGCCAGTTGAGTGTGAGTGATGCGTACCTGAATGAGTTCTCCCCTTTCGCATTCCACGCCAAATTGTTCAGCCAGCAGAGAGAGAATGCCCAGCACGCGCTGATCGAGATGCGGGCGGGCCTGCATGGCGGCCCAGGCTTCCATCTGCTGCAGCCGGGAACGCAGTTTGCTGGTAAAGCGCGGGTCAAGAGCTGCGGTTGACCAGGGCTGAATAAGCAGAGTGGCGTTCGTGTGTGCAATGAGTTGAATGTAGCAGGTATCTGCGGGATGGGGTACTACCAGCGTATGCGGGCCGAACAATCCTAGCAGGACCTCACTGCCGTCCTGATGCACCATGGTTTGGGCGATGATGCCTTCCTGAACTTCGAGGATTGAATTCTCACTGAGCAGGATGGTATCGCCCTTCTGATAACGGCGCTGGATGGCCTTTTCGAGGGGTTCCAGCGGCAAAGAAGGATTGTGAGCTTCCAGAAAGCGCTGCACGAAAGCCAGCAGTACTTCTTGAGGAGTATTCTCGGGGAAGACCGCCTGCGCACCCGCGGAATAAGCCTGCGTTACCAGAGCGGGGTCAGACAGGTCGATCCAGGCGACCCAGGGGATTTCGCGTTCACGGAGCAAGTCGGCTGCCTGGGGCGAACTGAGACGCACCACCAGCAGATCGCCGGCTGGCTGAAAGTCAGGCGGCAGCAGGCTGATCAGGACCCCTTGAATTTGCAGCTGTTCCATTAACCCGGTGCAAGGCTGCCAATCACCAACAAAATAGACGTGTTTCATTTTCTCCGTTGCGGTTCAGCGGGTGTAAAAAAGGAGGTTTTTGCCGATGAACCGTAACGGAAATCTTATCACAATAACACAAGTTTAATTGTGTTATTAAGCACAAAATTAACTACTTTTAAGCACACACATTGCTTCGCGAATCTGGTCAAGATGGAAAGCAGTGTGGAGGATGACTGTGGAGATCTCTCCCAGCGGTCGATCAGCATCCCAGACTTCGATGCCATCAGCGATCTGCCGCAGTTCAGTGTAAGCTGCCTTAAGTTCATCCTGCAGGGCCTGCCATTCCGCCGGAGTGACCGCACGGGTAGTGCGCCAGACCTCGTCCCAATCGACGCGGAAATCATCGGTGGTGAGCATGTAGCGCTCAGTGGTGTGGATGTAGAAGATCACGTGTTTGACCTGGGCCGCCAGGCTGGCGCAGTGGGCGGAAACCGGCTGGGAGGCTTCTTCGGCATTAATGGTGGCCAGGGTTTCGAAAAGTGAAGTGCCTGAATCCAGATAAATGCCGCCGACTTTTTCGAAGGTTTCCTGCAGGCAGAGGTCAATCAGGCCCAGGACTCTTTCTTGCGAGAGGGTTTTTCCCATGGCTTATTCCTGTGGGAGACGAAAGGTGAACTTGGTGGGGTCTTCGGTGAATTGCGTCCAGGCGAGCACGGTGTGCGGGGTGACTACGAACAGGCCGCCGTTATCCCATTGATTGGGCTGCGGAGCGTAACCCAGTGGGGTATATTTTTCGCGGTAAGCGGCAGCGACGAGGGTGGCCAGTTCTGGTTCGGGGCAGGCAATGGCACGACAGTGGCCATTGACAATGACCGGTTGCTCTCCGCTCTCGAGATGAACGACCACGGCGGCGTTTTGCAGAATGTTGCGCGCATGTTTGGTCTCAGGGCTGCCGTCGAAATAAAAATGTTCGTTCACCCATACTCCCCACTTGGGGATGGCGTGGGGGTTGTTTTGTGGGGTAACGCTGCACAACCAGTAATGAATGGAGGAACGCAGTTCTGCTTCAACCTGATCCCAGTCGAGCAAGCGCTTGGGATCTTCAAGATAGCCATCCGGGAAGTGGGGGCGGGTAATGATCGGTTCCATCGCAAAAACTCCTTTACTATTAAAAACTCCCCGAAGCAGCGGAGCGGTTTCGGGGAGTGGGGTCGGTAGAGTAGAAGCCCGAGGCTATTTGCCGGTCAGATCTTCGACCTTGGCGTCGGCAGCAGCTTTCTTGACGGCTGCAATGCCGTTGTTCATGGCAGATTCAGAAGAATAGGTCTCGCTTTTGCCAATGGTCTCACCGTTACCGGCTTTGAGCACGAAGAAAGGCTGACCGTTCTTGGCCACTTCTTTGTGGTAAGCAGAACCCAGTTGGGAATTCTTGCGCACAGATTCGATGCCGTTCATGGCACCGCTCTTGGATTTATAGGTTTCGCTGGCAAGGATTGGTTCGCCATTGGCGGCCTTGAGAGTAAAGATGAACTGATCCCCTTTGGCGTCTTTTAATTCAAATATTGCAGACATGTTTCCTCCTAAAAGTAATTATCGAATCAACGATTTCTCATAGAAATTATAGCATTTCAATATCCAGAAACCAAATCATTTTGCGGCAGAACAGGGCCAAAATCACATTTTTTAAAAATGGCTATAATTCAAGCGGACAAAAATCGTTTCAATCGAGGAGAACCGATGTCGTAGTTCGTTTCTTTGCTTATGGAAACGCGCCGCACCCAAAAAACTGACCGCCAGCATGCCGCGCAATGACCCTGACCTGGCTCGGGCAGCACGAGAAGGCGGTGCGGATGTGGTTAAGGTGTACCTCGACATCAACGATACCCACTTGGGTACACAGGCAGAGGAACGAACTCGTTGGCAGACCATCGATGCCGCCTGAGCGAATTATTTCTTGAAATAAAAGGAACTACATGTCATTTCACACTGGAATGCACCGCATGATGAATGCAACGGATGAGAAGCCTAAACTTTCCCGTCCGTTGCTCAAACGGGTGCTGGCGTATGCCCTCCCTTATCGCTGGTCCCTGGTGGCCATGCTGCTGCTGATCTTGGCGACGACCGGGCTGTCACTGCTCAATCCGCTCATCGTGCGCAACCTCATCGATCAGACTATTCCGCAAAAGAATTTGACCCGGCTGGTATGGCTGGCGCTGGCACTGCTCATGATCCCGGCACTGTCTGGAGCCATGAACGTACTGCAGCGGCGCCTTAGTTCCAATGTGGGCGAAGGCGTGATCTATGACCTGCGCGTGGCCCTGTACTCAGGTCTGCAGCGTATGTCACTGCGCTTCTTCACCAATACCAAAATCGGCGAGTTGATGAGCCGGCTGAACAACGACGTGGTGGGAGCACAAACTGCCATCAGCTCAACCATTATCAGTATCGTTACTGAAGTGGTTCAGGCCGCAGCGGTGCTGGTGGTGATGTTCACCCTGGAGTGGCGTCTGACCCTGATCGCTCTGGTGATCATGCCGCTGTTCATCGTGGCATCACGCAAACTGATGGATCGCCTGCGCGATATTTCCCGCCAGCAGCTCGAGGCCAATGCCCAGATGAATGCCATGATGAATGAAACCCTCAACATCGGCGGGGCACTGCTGGTCAAACTGTTTGGACAAAGAGAGACAGAAGTAAACCGTTTCAGCGACCGTGCCCATGAAGTGCGCTCACTGGGCGTGGATCGAGCCTTTACGGGTTCCCTTTTCTTTGCCATTGTTGGCCTGATCAGCGCGGTGGGGACGGCGCTGGTCTATGGCCTGGGCGGTTATTTTGTCATCAGCGGCAAGTTCACCGTGGGAACGATCGTGGCTTTCGGCTCTTACCTGGCCAGCCTCTACGGTGCGTTGCAGGGATTGGCCAATGCTCCGCTGGATTTCTCGACTTCCCTGGTCAGTTTCGAGCGCGTGTTCGAGGTACTCGATCTGCCGCCGGACATCATTGAAATGCCAGAAGCGCTGGTTCTGGAACGGGTACGCGGTGAGATCACTTTCGATGCCGTTTCTTTTCAGTATGAGAAAGGAGATGAACATTTTCTCAGCGATGTGCATCGTTACGGCAGCATCGAGAACGTCGCAGCGGCCCTCTCCGGCAAAGAAGAGCCAGCCAATCATGAAGAGGAAGGCTCCGTTCATACCCAGGCGCGCGGCTATGCTTTGCAAAACGTGAGCTTTACTGCCGCGCCAGGGCAGTTGACCGCTCTGGTCGGTCCCAGCGGTGCCGGCAAGACTACCCTGACCTATCTTATTCCGCGCCTGTACGACCCCAGCAGCGGGCGAATCTTGATCGACGGACACGATCTGCGTGAGGTGACGCTGGATTCGCTGTGCGCTCAGATCGGCATGGTCACTCAGGAAACCTACCTCTTCCACGATACCGTACGTACCAATTTGCTTTATGCCAAGCCGGATGCCAGCCAATCTGAGCTCGAAGAGGCCTGCCGGGCGGCCAACATTCACGATTTCATTGCCCAATTAAACGATGGCTACGATACCATCGTCGGCGAACGCGGTTACCGCCTGAGCGGAGGGGAGAAACAACGGCTGGCCCTGGCACGGGTCATCCTAAAGGATCCGCGCATTCTGGTGCTGGATGAAGCCACCAGCAGTCTTGACAGCGAATCAGAGGCCTTGATTCAGGAGGCCCTCAAGCGGGTCATGGCCGGGCGCACCAGCATCGTCATTGCCCACCGGCTCAGTACCATCCTGGCGGCGGATCAAATTCTGGTGATCGATCGCGGGGAAATCATCGAACACGGCAATCACGCTTCACTGCTGGCCCAGAATGGCTTATATGCTGCGCTGTATCACACCCAGTTTCGCAAGGGTGAAGCTTAATTCTTTCGAGAAATAACTTCAGGCCGCGCGAGCGGCCTGAAGGGTGGAATCAAAGCGCTTACATTTCTTTTGAATAGCGATTGGTCAGAACGATGACCAGCACCAGTTCGACCACGAATAGAGCCGCAATAGAGAGAATGATCCAGAGTTCTACCCCCATGAACCCGTAAAACAGCACCAGTGCACATAGCAGATAAAAGATGATCTGATTGGTGCGCGCGCCCACCCGTTCGCGGATGCGTATGTTGCGCTCGTCGTTGACATCGATTTCTTTTTGGCGGGCAATATCGGGCGTGACGACCTTATTGGTAACGATCTTCCCGGCCAGTGCTCCTATCCCCAGCGCGAACAGAGCGGCGCCCAATCCGAAGCACATGCCGGCGATCTGCTTGACGGCGTCAGCGGTGAACACGGTCTTGCCGAGTATCAGCAGAACAGCCCCGGCCAGGGCCATTAAAACAGGAACGATACTTTTCTTGAATGTCATGTTTACTCCTCCGGGTAAAGAAAGACCTCTTCGATTGAGAGGCCAAATAATTTGGCGATCTTGAAAGCCAGGATCAAGGAAGGGTTGTAGCGCCCATTTTCCAATGAAATAATGGTTTGGCGCGAGACTTCCAGCCGGTCAGCCAGTTCTTCCTGGGTCAGGCCGCGGGTTTTGCGTAGTTCTTCGAGCCGATTCTTCAACGGATCCTCCTTAATGTAAAATAAACTTTACATTATGAATTATAGCGAACGCCCGCCAAAATGTCAAGCGTGCTTTACAATAAAAGTCCCCAACTCGAGCGAGTTGGGGACGAATTGCAAATCAGAGGGAGGTTATTAATGGGTCATGGCCAGGACCATGCCGCTCAAGAACGGGATGAGCCAGATGAACCAGACCACAATACTGAAACGATGAAAGTTCTTGATGGCATCCTCATTCTTGCGGATCAGGGTAAGGGTGGCCCAAACAGCGTGCACGATCATCAATATGATGGCGAGCAGGCCGGTGATACCGTGGATATTGAATTCAAAGGAACCAGCGATCTTCGACATTAGAGTGGTGCCGGTAGTATCACACACCAGACCGGCCCAGAAGAAGATCAACTGCCAGGCATGCAGACGGCCGGCAATCTTTTCTCCCCAGACGCCAATGGAATAAAGGACCAGCGCGAGGGAGATGAAAATCATGGCAAACGGAAGTAAATTGAACATAAGACTCCTTTATTTCTACCGATAATGCGCTACAATTCTACCTTGATTTTGCAAATTGCCCAGTCCCGTTTTCGATTTCTGGGTTAACTCTCGCGTTACTGGAACAATATGGAAAAACGAACTGCCAACACGATTCTGGTCTTTTCTTGCATCGGTTTCTTCTCTTTTGGGGTGATGTGGGCGGCAATTGGGCCGCTGCTCAGCCAGTTTGCTGAGCGGAATCACACGACCCTGGCAACGATTGGTGGTCTGTATACAGCCCTCTTTTTAGGGGCGGTGATCGCTCAGCTAGTGTTGGGCCGCCGAAGTGATCAGTGGGGGCAGTTGCGCACGTTCACGGTGGCACTCCTGGTACTGGCTTTGGGAATTACTGGGGTCAGTATCAGCCGCTGGCTGCCGCTGACCTTTGCCCTGGCTTTTTTGGCCGGCTGGGGCCACGGCATGACCAACCTGAGCGGGAATGTCATGATCGGCAGACTGTTTAAAGAGAACAGCGTCTCAGCATTGAATCTGGTCAACGTGTTCTTTGGCGTGGGGGCTTTCATTGGCCCACTGCTGGTCAGCGTATCCATCACCCTGTGGACGAATGGCTTCCCGGCGTTGTACTTCAGTCTCTTGCTCATGTTCCTGGCGGGCATGGCCATATTGATCCGTTTCTTTAATGTGAAAATTGTAACCAGTGAGGCTATCCAGACCCCCGAACAACAGCAGAAGACGCGTTTCACAGCCTTTCTGTGGAGCATGGGGGTGATGATCCTGATCTACGTGGGTGCCGAAAGTTCGATGGGCGGTTGGGCAACTACTTACATGCAGCAGACCACTTCTTTGAAGATCGAGCTGGCTTCGCTGGTGACCTCAGGCTTCTGGCTGGCCATTACTTTAGGACGGCTCTCGGGCACCTTTCTGGGGAGCAGGCTGTCGGCGCGCCGGGTTTTGCTGCTGTGTCTGGCGACCAGTACATTGGGAGCGGTGCTGTTCATAGCAGGTTTTGGGCAGATCGCCGTCAGTATTGCCGGTATTTTCTTCATCGGGCTGGGCTTTGGGGCCATTTACCCGACCAGTATGGCGATGGTCACCACAGCCTTCCCAAGCAACCCGGGGCAGGCAGGTTCGGTCATCACCTCGTTGAGTGCGGTCGGCGGCATGGTGCTGCCCTGGCTGCAGGGTGTGATAATGGAAAAGGCGGGTATCCGTTCGGGGACGTATTCGATTGCGGCCATGGTTGGCGGCTTGATCCTGCTCTTCTTCATCAACTGGCATTTCGAGAAAAAGGACAACTGACATTTCTGGGCTGAGGCACTGCCTCAGCCTTCGTTTTTTGGGGTTGTGACTATAATTAAGAAGGTTCCACTTCTTCTGAGTGCTTCGTGACAATTCATTGCTGATCAAGTTTTCAAACTTTTTTGAGTGGGGGGAACTGTGAATTCTGGCCCGACCCGGCGCACGCATAAAATCGACGCTTTTCTGCTTCCGCTTTCGCTTTTAATCGAGATCGTGCTGGTCATCCTTTGGGCTTGCTGGGTGGGGCGGGCCTATCTGGTGTTGGATCCAACGCGCTGGCCCTCGGGAGGGGAATTTGCCCTGACCGTGCAAACACATTTCAACTGGATCAATTTCAAGACCTGCGGTCCGTGCATGTTCTGGAACGGCTTTTCCCGCGGCGGAGCCCCAGCTTTCGCCGAATTGCAGGGCAGTTTTTTGCATCCGGTGGTGGCGGTGCCGACGCTGCTTTTGGGAGTGGTCGACGGAGCCAAGATCGCCCTGCTGCTGAGCCTGATCATGGCCGGGCTGGCCCAATGGTGGCTGGCCAAAACCATCGGTGCTGGGAGGTGGTCGCGCCTGTTCACTGCGGCTACGGCGGTTATTGGCGGTCATCTGGCCGGCAAGATGCAGTTGGGCGCGGTGGGATTGGTCATTTCGACGGCGGCCTGCAGTCTGGTGTTGGCCCCGGCTTTGGAACTGGCCCTGCACCAGCGCTGGCGTTCGGCCTCCTGGCTGGGGATCGCCCTGGGGCTGACCGTGCTGGCCGGGCAAGGCTATCTGCAGATTGGCATGCTGCTGTGTTACGTGCCGGCTTTCTTGATCTGTCTGGCGCGGCGGGAATGGTGGCGACAGCATTTGTGGCGCAAGTTTGCCGCGGCCGGGGGCATCGCTGTCTTGGTCGCCGCGGTGCTGCTGGTTCCGCTGCTGCATTTTGGCGGCAACATCAGCAAACAACTGGATTTCAGTTTTGGTTCGGCGCAATCGCTGCAGTACCAGCCTCTCAACCTGGTCATCCATGATTACGGGTTCTATCTCAATACCAGTCTCGAAAAGCTGTCACTGCCCAATCTGAACATCAACTATATTGGCTGGCTGCCGGTGCTGCTGGCGATTGTGGGTACTTTTCTGGCGCCGCGCGAAAAGCGCCGCATCGTGCTCTTTTTTGTCAGCGCAATCGGGCTGACCTGGCTGGCCAGCAGCGGTTGGCTGTTCCGTTTTTTGGTACTGCTGTTCCCGGTGCTGGCTGGGGTGCGCTTTCCTTCCTTCATCGCTGGACTGGTGATCCCGCCGTTGCTGGGGCTGGCAGCGCTGGGCAGCGAAGCTGTACTGCAGTTTCTACGCTCCCAGGTGAGCCCCTGGTCTCTCCCTCGCATCTGGCGCCTGCTGGCGCAATTCGTGATTTGGCTGCCTGTGCTGGTGTTGATGTTCTTCTCTCTGCAGGATGGTTACGATTTCAGCGAGTCTTTCTGGCAGACTGAGCCGGAATCACCAGCGCTGCAGTCAGCGGCCCTGGCGCTCAAAACAAAGACCAGCGAGTGGGTGGATTTCATCGATCCAAATCTCAACTTCATGATCCCGGCCGCGGAAAACGGCTTGAAGCTCAGCAGCGCTTTCCGTACCTGGAACTGGAAGGATGTGACCCTGCCGCCCGCGCAGCTCGTGGCTTCCGCTGACCCGGTAGCAGAGGACAACCCGGCCTTGAGCCTGCGCCTGCCGCCGTATGCGATTTTGGCCTATCCGCAGAATGAATATGCCACAGTTACCACGGCTGGCACGGTTAATAAGTGCGAGGCCCAGGCGGTAGGCGGCAACATCGACGTAGTCTGCGCCGCTGCCTCTGCCGGGCTGCTGACTGTGCAGGAAAATTCCGGTCAGGGGTGGACGGTGACAGTCGACGGTCAGGCCGCGGAACTGGTCTCGGGCAACCAGTGGCTGCAGGTGGTTGCCCCGGCGGGAGCGCATACCTACCGCTTCCGCTACCGCCCCTGGGACGTGCCGCTGGGGATCGGACTTTCTCTGCTGGGGTTGGTGCTGGCGGGAGTAGTGGCCAGCAAAAAAGAAAAGAACATGACAGATCGGCAATTTCCTGTAAAATAAGAGAGCAGCAAGGGAATTTTCAATCTACTCTTTACAGGAGAAAGCAATGGCGAACAGTCCGATTGCGATCGAAGAACTGAAACTCAATTCTTTCTCGATCTTTCAGGAACGCTGGTTTGTGTTGATGGCCGGGGATTTTGCCGAAAAGAAATACAACTGCATGACCATCTCGTGGGGCAGTTTGGGAGTGATCTGGGAAAAACCTTTCGTGATGGTAGCGGTTCGTCCCACGCGTTATACCTTCCAGTTCATTCAGCAGTATCCAGATTTCACCGTGTGTGCCTTCCCGACGGAATGCCACAAAGCGCTGGAATATCTGGGCAGTAAATCCGGGCGCCGGGAGGATAAGATCGCCAAGAGCGGATTGACCGCCTGTGCCGCTGAGAAAGTGGCCGCGCCGGCCTTTGCCGAGGCCAATCTGGTGCTGGAATGCCGAAAAATGTACACCGATCCGCTGCACGAAGCCGCTTTTCTCGACCCGGCTATCGTGCGCAATTATCCAAACCGTGATTTTCATCAACTGTACTTCGGCGAAGTGCTGGCCGTGAGCGG
This sequence comes from Anaerolineaceae bacterium, assembly GCA_012797695.1. Classification (GTDB taxonomy): domain Bacteria; phylum Chloroflexota; class Anaerolineae; order Anaerolineales; family Anaerolineaceae; genus UBA6107. The sequence continues at coordinate 14,248 of JAAZOQ010000133.1, forward strand.
CGACCGCGCGCTGTACTGCTAAAAGCAAACTCCCGAACCAGACGGTTCGGGAGTGATTTTTGATGGTTTCGTTTTATTTGATGGTTTCGTTTTATTGCCTCAACACGCTTTTTGCAAAAGCTGTCAGCAGACCGCCCTCTTTGAAATAAGCCAGTTCAGCGGGGGTATTGATGCACAGGCGCACCGGGAATTCCTTCATGCAGCAATCGCCATCGTAGGCGCGTACGGTCAGGATCTGGCCGACCCGCAGGTCAGCGAGTCCGCTGATCTCGTAGGTCTCGTGCCCGTTCAGGTTCAGGCTGGCTACGCTGGCGCCATCGAGGAATTGCAGCGGCAGCACGCCCATGCCTACCAGGTTAGAACGGTGGATGCGTTCGAAAGATTCGGCCAGCACTGCTTTGATCCCGAGCAGCAGCGGCCCTTTGGCGGCCCAATCGCGGCTGGAGCCGGTGCCGTATTCCTTGCCGGCTAACAGCAGCAGCGGGGTGCCTTCGGCTTTATAGCGCATGGCGGCCTCATACAGGCTCATTTTCTCACCGTCGGGGAGATGCAGGGCGTAGCTGCCCTCCACACCGGGAAGCATCTTGTTCTTGATGCGGATGTTGGCCAGGGTTCCGCGGGCCAGCACCTGAAAATTGCCGCGCCGGGAGCCATACGAATTGAAGTCGGCAGGGGCGACGCCGAGATTTTGCAGGTATTGCCCGGCAGCACTTTTGGCCGGGATGTCGCCGGCCGGGGAGATATGGTCAGTGGTGACCGAATCTCCCAAAACGGCCAAAGCGCGCATACGAAGACTGTCCGCCGCTGGTGCTGCGGAGGACACGGAAGATAAGCTGTCGAAGAAGGGCGGTTCCTGAATGTAGGTCGAGTCGGCCTGCCAGGGATACAGATCGGAGGCGGCAGTTGCAATTTGCTGCCAGTGAGCATCGCCGTTGAAAACGTCGGCGTAATTCTTTTGAAAGAGATCCGGGGTGACATGAGCGGCAATGGCAGCGTTGATCTCAGCACTCGAGGGCCACAGATCACGCAGCATCACTGGCTTTCCCTTTCGATCGATGCCCAGCGGGTCATGGGTGAGGTCAATGTCGACGGTACCGGCCAGGGCATAAGCGACGACCAGCGCCGGGGAAGCCAGGTAATTGGCTTGCACCTGGGGGTGCACACGGCCTTCGAAGTTGCGGTTGCCTGAAAGCACGGCAGCCGCGGCCAGTTTGTTTTCTTGGATCGCCAGACTGACATTGCCGTCGAGCGGACCGCTGTTGCCGATGCAGGTGGCACAGCCATAGCCAGAAAGGGTGAATCCCAGTTTTGCCAGCGGAGCCAGCAGGCCGGCGCGTTCAAGATAGCTGGTGACCACGCGCGAACCGGGGGTCAGGCTGGTTTTGACGTAACGCGGGATGCGCAGGCCGTGGGCAACGGCTTTTTTTGCCAGCAGCCCGGCGGCGATCATGACGTAGGGGTTGGAAGTATTGGTACATGAAGTAATGGCGGCGATGACCACGGCGCCATGATGCAGGGTATATTGCTCTCCCTGAATGAAGATCACGGCTTTGCGGTCAGCCTCGAGCCCCAGGCCATTTTCGGTTTTGGAGGTGGTGAGCAGCTTTTTGAAATTGCTGCTGATCGCGTTCAATGCCAGGCGATCCTGCGGACGGCGCGGGCCAGCCAGGCTGGCTTCGATGCTGTTCAGATCCAGGTCCAGCACGACGCTGAACTCAGGGTCAGGGGTTTCAGCGCTGCGGAAAAGGCCCTGCATCTGGCAATAGGCCTCGACCAGAGCGACTTGCTCGGCGCTGCGGCCGCTCAAGCGCAAATAATCGAGCGTCTGCGCATCCACCGGGAAGAAGGACAGCGTGGCTCCGTTTTCAGGGGTCATGTTGGCGATCATAGCGCGGTCGGCCAGCGATAAGGAATCGAGGCCGGGGCCGAAGTATTCGACAAACTGGTTGACTACTCCCTGTCGGCGCAGCAACTGGGTCAGGGTCAGGGTCAAATCGGTGGGGGTCACCCCCTCGCGCAGTTTCCCGCTCAGACGCACGCCTACAATGTTGGGCATGACCAGATCAAGCGGCTGCCCCAGCATGGCGGCGGTGGCTTCAATGCCGCCCACGCCCCAACCAAGAACACCCAGACTGTTGACCATCGTCGTGTGTGAATCTGAACCCACCAGAGTGTCCGGGTAAACCAGCGAGGTACCATCCGCTTCTTTGTGCAGCACGACCTGGGCCAGGTATTCCAGGTTCACCTGATGAATGATACCGGTCGAGGGCGGCACGATGCGGAAGTTCTCGAAGGCCTGCTGCCCCCAGCGCAGAAATTCGTAACGTTCACGATTGCGTTCATACTCCTTATTCAAGTTGATCTTAAAGGAGTCGGGCAACCCGGCGCTATCTACCTGCAGCGAATGGTCGATGACCAGATCGACGGGCAAGACCGGGTTGATTTTTTTCGGGTCACCGCCCAGACGGGCAACCGCCGAGCGCATGGCCGCCAGATCGACGACCACCGGCACGCCGGTAAAATCCTGCAGCAGTACCCGGCCTGGATAAAACGGGATCACCGGGCGGGATTCGGCCTGCGGGGCCCAGCGGCCCAAAGCATCCAGCTCGGCCTCGGTCACGTTCATGCCATCGTAATGGCGCAGATTGTTCTCAAGCAGCACCCGAATCGAGAAGGGCAGCCGGGCCAGATCGTAGCCTCTGGCCGCAGCCAGGGCAGAAAGGCGATAATAAGAATAGGTTCCAAAAGCGGTGGTCAATTCACCGCGGGTTTGCAAAGGGTCAGTACTTTTCATAGTTCATCCTGTTCACAATTCTTCAGTCGAGATTACGGATCAACGCATCAGCAAAAGCTGTAGTAGAAAGCGCGGTAGCGCCTTCCATCAGATGCGCCAGGTCGAAGGTGACCGTTTTGTGGCGGATGGTGGTCTGGATGGATTTATCCAGACGATTGGCGGCTTCTGCCCAGCCCAGATAGCGCAGCATCATGCCGGCAGAAAGGAGCAGCGAACAGGGGTTGGCTTTATCCTGCCCGGCCAGCAGCGGAGCGGTACCGTGGGTGGCCTCGAAAATGGCCGCGCCGCTCTCGAAATTGATGTTGCCGCCGGGAGCGATTCCTAGACCGCCGACTTGAGCAGAAAGAGCGTCCGAAAGGTAATCGCCGTTCAGGTTGGGCGTGGCCAGTACGTCGAGGTCCTCGGGACGGGTCAGGGCCGTCTCGAAGGCAGCATCCGCGATGATGTCCTTGATCAGCAGCTTGCCGGCGCCACGGGCAGCCGCCAGAGCGGCATTGGCAGCGTCTTCGCCTGATTGTTTTTTGATGGCTTCCCATTCTGGCCAGGTGAAGACCTGACTGGCGAATTCGCTTTGGGCCAGTTCGTAGCCCCACTTGCGGAAAGCCCCCTCAGTGTATTTCATGATATTGCCTTTGTGCACCAGGGTGACGCTGCGGCGCTGATTTTGCAGCGCATAACGGATGGCGGCGCGCAC
>JAAZOQ010000134.1 GCA_012797695.1 Anaerolineaceae bacterium
AAAATCGCAAAGATCAAGAAAAAGGGGAGAATGAAGACATAAGGCGCAACTTTGGGTGAGTTCAGATCCAGTTTCTTTTTTGTCATTTTTCAACCTTCACAATCTGATCTGGCTTCTTGAAAACTACGGTAAAGCAGGGCATTATCAGGGAAAAGGGGCCCTTGTCATAAGTATAGCAAGGGCCCCATCCCATTACTTGATTTTTAGAAAATTACTTTTTCGCCTGAGACATCAGTTCATCCTGAGTCTCTTTCAACACGGTCGCGGGATCTTCCTGGTTGACGTAGATGCGGTTCCAGGTGGTGGCGCTCAGGTAATCATTGATGATACCGGCATTCTGCATGGTCTTGACGGTGAACATCTTATCCTGAACTTTTGCCAGCACATCGAACGGATTGGTCTCGAAGTAGGCCAGGAACTTGTTGCCCTGATCATGGGTCACGTCAAGATTCTCGGCAACCTTCTTGTTCACGGGATCGAAGCCCAGGTCCGTCCACAAAGTGGTGCTGCCTTCCACGCTCAGTTTTGCCCAGGTGATGAAGCGGGCAGCCAGGTCAGCGTTCGGGCTGTTCTTGTACACGATGGTACCGGTACCGCCCAAACCCACGGATTTGTAGGAGCTGTCATCAAAGACAGGTAACGGAGCGATGGCGATCTTGCCAGCCAGGTTCGGCATGACATCGGTGAAGCGGCTCATGTACCACAGCGGATACATCAGGGCGGCCACGTCACCATTAGCGACGGCGGCTTTACCTTCATCAGTATCAGCGTTGCCGGTCGGGATGAAACCAACAATGTCTTCATCCACCCACTTGCGCAGTAACTGGGTCGCTTTCAAAGCTTCGGGAGAATTAAGATCGGGCATACCATCATCGGTGACGAGATCTTTCCCCTGTTCGGCCATGAGCACGGTGAACTGGTAGGAACCATAGGTTTCACTGTAGGTCATGTATTTGCCGGTCTTTTCGTGGTAGGTCTTCAAGGCCTGCTCGAAATCGTCCCAGGTGATGATCTTGGTGTAATCGATGCCAGCGGCTTCGAGCAGCTCGGTGTTGTAATACATCACCGTGGCGCCCACGTGAGAAGGTACACCATATTCTTTGCCGTCTTTGCTGTAGATATCCAGGCGGTTGGTGACCAGGTCAGCTTTGTACGGAGCAATGTAGCTGGTCAGATCCAGGAACTGGATTTCACCGTTCATGAAGTTCGGCCATTTGCTGATCTCGACATCAGAGATATCGGGAACGCCTTCACCGGCTACCATGGCAGTGTACAGTTTATCGTGCATAGCGGACCAATCCAGGTAGGTTGGGATCAAATTGATCTGCTCATCGGGATGCTGTTCATTCCAGATGCCAGCCATCTTCTGGTAGAAATCGAGGTGCTGCTGGACGAAGGACCAGATCTGCAGATCGGTCGGGGCGGCATTGCTCGCAGCAGCCGTGGTCGCAGCCACGACAGGAGCAGCTTCAGTGGTCGCTGCAGCAGCGGGCTCCGTAGCGGTCGCAGGGGCAGCGCAGCCGGCTAAGATACCGAGCACGAGACCCATGACGACAAGAACAGACAAAAATCTTTCCTTTTTCATCGCTTGAAACTCCTTTTCTCGAATTTGTTTGGCTTACTCACTCGTTATTTTTCAGTCAACCACACACGCATTTCATGTTCGCCACGATTGCCCCATTGGCTGTAAGGAATCAAGGTGATTTCCTTGGACTCATATACACCTGGTTGAGAACGATACAGGGTATGCTCCCAATCTTTTTGCGACACACTGAATGCGGCTGTTCGCAGAACGGGCAGATCATCTTCCAACCAATCCGCTTTTTCTTCTGTGAACACGGCGTCCGCGGGCAATCGGAGTGTACTCAACGGCTCAGAATTGTCAATCCCCTCCACACAATAGGTGGTCAGGCCGCGTTGCACACACACCTTCCCAGTCAGGGCGGAGATGGAAGGATGGGCGTGCAATACCCGGATCGACGGCTGAAGCGTATAAACGTATTGCTGTTTGCCACCGGCGTGATGAATAACGAAGTATCCGTCTTCCCGTTTTTCATAACGATCGCCGACGAGCGTTGAGTTTTCAGGGAGACGCAGATAAATTTCACGCGCGGTCCCTTCAATCGTCAGTGTATATTCGTTCCCTTGCCGCATGAGCTTTACATAGAGACCTCCTTGTTCAAAAGAAGAACCAATGTGAGACAGGATATACAAACGATCATCATCCAATGCGTAAAGCGAACCGCGCATCGAGGTCAGGATTCGCGCCAGGTTGGGTGGGCAGCAGGCCACCCCAAACCATTTCTGCCGCTGCGTTTTGATGTGCGCCAGGGTCGGGTTGTGCTGCACCGTCTGCGGCACCACCTCCAGCGGATTGACGTAGAAGAAGTGCGTTCCGTCGCGGCCCATGCCCGAAAGCACAGCGTTGTTCAGCGCCTGCTCCCAGATGTCATAGCAGCCTTTTTTACCGTTCAGCAGCCACATGCGCTGAGCAAAGAACATCAGGCCGATCGAAGCACAGGTCTCAGAATAACCGCTGTCAGAAGGCAGGTCAAAATCGGTGGTAAAGCGCTCCCCGCGTTTGGCTGCCCCCACCCCGCCGGTAACATACATCTGCCGGGTGGTCGTGTCGTCGAACAGCCGTTCGCAGGCTGCCGCCAGTTCGTCGTCATGCGTCAGGCGGGCCAAGTCAGCCATAGCGCTGTAGAGATACATGGCGCGCACGGCATGCCCGCTGGCCTGGGTCTGCTGGCGTACCGGCTGCTGGGCCTGGAAGTAATCGGCTTTGAAATACATCATCTCCGGGAAAACGAAGCGGTGCCCTTCACGGCGGCATTCATTCTCGAAAAGATATTCACCGGTGCCGCGTTCATCAATAAAGTATTTGGCCAGGGCCAGATATTTCTCCGCGCGGGTCACTTCATACAACCGCACCAGAGCCAGTTCAATCTCGGGGTGCCCCGGGTAACCGCGGCGCTTGCCTTCCCCGAAGGTCTCGGCGATCAGGTCCGCAAAACGGCGTGACACGTTCAGCAACTGGTCTTTGCCAGTCGCCTGAAAATAAGCCACCCCGGCCTCGATCAAATGTCCGGCACAATAAAGCTCGTGGCCTTCCATCAAATTCGTCCAGCGTTTGCCCGGCTCTTTGACTGTGTAATACGTATCCAGATAGCCGTCGGCCTGCTGTGCACAGGCGATCAGATCGATCGCCTGGTCGCACAGGTTTTCAAGTTCCACATTCTTTTCGGCAGAGAGGAGATATGAAACGGCTTCAATCCATTTATACAGATCGGTATCGATAAAGACCGGGCCGTGAAAGGCTTCATCAGACTGTCCCGCCGCGATCTTGAAATTGGCGATGCAGTGGCTCTTGACGGCGTTTTCTACCCGGTCGTTCAGGATTTCCCACATGTACGGCAGGACGACGTCGCGCACTAAAGTAAAACGCTTCGACCAAAAGGGATCGTCCATCTTGACATCAGCGGCAGGGATAAATTTCATCAGGGAAAGCTCCGTTAATTGGGAAAGGTTAATCGTTTAACTCAATGCTTTCAAATTATATAGGCTTTTTTGAGCCTTGTCAATAACCAATTTAATCGATTAAATTAAATTTGGGTTAAAATCAATCCAAGAGAAAACTCCCTCAGTGAAGAGCAGGCAGCCCCCAGGGATTATGCTAGAATTGGGAAATCCTGCTGAAAGTTCGCCAGGGTTCGAGTTTCATCGAATCAAAATACAGAACCTCGGATAGAATATTGATATGACAACCCTAAAAGATATCGCTAAACAGGCAGGCGTATCCGTCGCGGCCGTTTCTTACGTGATCAACGGCAAGAAACAGCTCAGCGAAGAGACCACCCGACGGATCGAGGCAGCGATCAGTGAGAGCAATTATTCCCCTCACACCCTGGCCAAATCACTGCGCATGGGCAAAACCCAGACCATCGGTGTGCTGGTCGAGGACGTGCGCGGTTTGCCTACCGCCGACATCGTCAACGGGGTGGAAGATTACCTCGAGACAAAAGGGTACCAGATGATCCTCAATGATCTGCACATGCTGGAGAAGCTGTACAACCAGTATGATCAGATCGAGGATTTCAAGGAATACATCAATGACCGCGTGCAACTGATATTGCGCTCGCACGTGGATGGCATCATCTACGTTGGGCTGCACGATCGCCACATCGATACCATCATCAACCCCATCACCACCCCCTTCGTGTTTGCCTACTCACACGGCACCTGCAACGATCACTACGTCACCTACAACAACTTCGACAGCGCCATCAACGCCACCAATTACCTCATCGAGCACGGCCACCGCGAGATTGCGGTCATCGCCGGCCACCCCGACTCTTTCCCGACCCACGAACGTATGAAGGGATTTGTGGCTGCCATGGAAAAGGCTGGCCTGCCCGTCCATCCGGAATTCGTCAGCTACGGCGACTGGGAATACGAATCGGGCTATCGACTGACCCAGCAATTGCTCACCCTGCCTCACCGCCCCAGCGCCATCTTCGTGATGAA
>JAAZOQ010000135.1 GCA_012797695.1 Anaerolineaceae bacterium
AAAAACCGCGCATCGAAGTGCATCCGCTGGGCATCGGCGGCAAAGAGCCCCCGGCTCGCCTGGTTTTCGTAGGGCACGCCGGCCCGGCAGTCGTGGTTTCTCTCATCGACATGGGTGATCATTTCCGCCTCATCGTGCAGGACATCGAATGCGTCAAACCCATCATGGATATGCCCAACCTGCCCGTGGCGCGCGTGATGTGGAAGATCAAACCCAACCTGCGTGAGGGCATCCGGCAGTGGATCACCGCTGGTGGGGCCCATCACACTGTGTTGACCTACGATGCCAGTGCGGCCATGCTCAAAGACTGGGCCGAGATGATGGATATCGAGTTCGTCCATCTCAGTGAGTCCACCACCACTGAAGCACTGGAAAAAGAATTGCGGGTCAACGATCTGCTGTATAAGCTGAGGTAATATGCTCGAAGCACTCAAACAACAGGTGTTCGAAGCTAACTTGCTGCTGCCCAAATATGGGCTGGTCACCTTCACCTGGGGCAACGTCTCGGGGATCGACCGCGAGCGCGGCCTGATCGTCATCAAGCCCTCCGGGATGAGTTATGAGACCATGACCGCGGCGGATATGGTGGTGCTGGATCTGGCGGGAAACAAGGTGGAGGGCGATCTCAAGCCCTCCTCGGATACCCCGACCCACATCGAGCTGTACAAAGCTTTTCCGACCATCGGTGGGGTAGTGCATACCCACAGCCGCTGGGCGACGAGCTTTGCCCAGGCAGGAATGCCGATCGAGGCGACAGGGACCACGCACGCCGATTCCTTCTACGGCGCCATCCCCTGCACGCGCTGTCTGACCCCGGCCGAAATCGCAGCCGGTTACGAACGGGAAACCGGCAAGGTCATTATCGAGACTTTCGCGAACCTTGACCCCGAAGCGGTGCCGGCTGTACTGTTCCACAGCCACGGACCGTTCTGCTGGGGCAAGTCCCCGGTGAAAGCAGTCGAGACAGCGGTCGTGCTGGAAGAAGTGGCTTTCATGCAGTTCCATGCTCTGGCGCTGAACCCCGGGTTGGGACGAATGCAGCAGGAATTGCTGGAAAAGCACTATCTGCGCAAACATGGTAAAGATGCCTATTATGGCCAATAGGACAAAAAAGGTATTTTAAGGAAAACGGTGGTTGCACCGGGTGAAAAATCCGGTACCATAGGCATATAAACCTCTGGAGGAAAAAATGAAACTGACACCACCGAAACGCGTTACTTTTTGGATTGCCCTGGTACTGGGCATTGCCGGTATTGCCGGCCACTTCATGGTCATTCCCTTCGTCACCACCTATGCCTTTGCCTTGCTGGTCATCGGCTTTGCGCTGCTGGTGCTGGGGTTGATCGTCAAAGGGCTGTAGAGCTTTCTGCAGTCAAAAAGAAAGTAAGAAAGGGGCCTGACACTGTCAGGCCCTTTTGCTTTAATTCCGTTGTTTTTTGTCAGTGACCGAAAGCGCGTGCTCTTATTCCAGTTTGATCTTGTCGTTGGCGATGGTATTGTCTTCGACGTAGCGGCGCGGCATGGCCAGCGACGACCAGCCACCGGCTTCCTGCAGCGTGAAGGGATCCGTGCCGTGGCGGGCCGCGGAAGTAGCCCAGAAATGGCGGCAGTCGTGGGCCGAAAGGCCGTTCAGTCCCAGTTTTTCACCTAAAAAGCATACCCGGCCGGTAATGGCCCGTTCGCTCATGCCGGCCTGGCTCAATTCTTCGTTTTTCTTGCTGCGCCGCAGCAGCAGCCCGCCGGCGATCAATTCCCCGGCATCCAGACAGGACTTGAATGCCGCGGCGGTGGCCGGGCTGAGGCGGTGTACCTGTTCCTTGCTGACCTTGGGGCGGAAGAAGCGTAGCGTCGTGTCACTCATGTCGAAGTCCTCGACCTTGAGCAGGGCGATCTCGCCCACGCGCAGTCCGTGGTCGAGCAGCAGACACATCATCAGACGATCGCGCCGTCCCTGAGGGGTCTCGGGCTGATCTTTGAGGGCAGCGGCCTGTTCCGGGGTGATCTTGACCGGTTCGGCCTTTTTGAGCCCGATGCGGCGCACCGGCCGTTTTTGATCGATGCGGGCCTGCTCGCGGTAGGTGTATCCCTGAACCGCACGAATGAGGGCGTACTCCTGCGGCGTCAGCGTGCCCACCTGCATGGCCAGGCGCGCGTAAGTTTTGATGGTCGACAGGCGCACATTGATGCTGGGAATGGCATAGCCGGTTTTGAGCTGCCATTTGACGAAGGCTTCGACCAGCCCCCAGGTGACCGTACGCCAGGCGGCAGCCTCGCTGGCCAGTTCGCCAGTGTGCATCCCGGCACTCTCGAGAAACTCGCGGAAGAGCAGCAGATCGGCTTCCTGGCGACGCAGCGTCTGTTCGGCGCGGCGCGCGCGGTAATCGGCAAAACGCGAGCGCGCCGCAGCGGCATTGGCTTGCTGGCCTAACGTTTGTGCCAGCTCACCAGGCAGCAGCGGCTGCAGGGCATTTTCATCTGTAGAAACAACGATTCCACGGCTTTTCGGCATGTTAAAGATTGTACACGAAAACCTCCCTCCCCAGAGACCAATTTGACAATCTTTTCTTCTCTTGACAGTCAAAAAATATCTTGTAAAATTTGACCAGAAATAGAGAAATGGTCAAAAAATGGACCCCGAAAAATATCAGCAACGGAAACTGCAGCGCCAGAAGCGCATTCTTGACTCAGCCGCGGAACTGATCCCTCGCCTGGGTTACGACAAGGCCAGCATGGAAGACATTGCCTTTGGGGCAGAGGTATCGAAGGGAGCGCTTTATCTCGAATGGGAAAGCAAAGAGGCGCTCTTCGATGCGCTGCTGCGCCGCGAGATGGGCGAAATGCTCCGCGAGCTGCGCGATCGGCTGGCTGCCGGGCCGGCTGAAGCTGGGCTGGCGGCACTGTATACCCAATCGGTGCTGGTGCTCGAAAGCCGTCCGCTGCTCAAGGCGCTGTACACCCTCGATAGCCGCGTGCTCGGGGATTTTGTGCGTCGCCAGGATCCGCAGCGCTATACCCGCCGCCTGCTGCTGAGCACGGAGATGCTGCAGCGAATGCAGCAGGCCGGCCAGCTCCGCGCGGACCTGGACCCTGAGGTGATGGCCTACGTGTTCAGCCTGCTGGCACTGGGGTTTATGACCATCGGCGGGATCGTTCCCGCGGCGCAGACGCCGGCGCTGGAAGAAACGGCCGCGGCCATGGGGGCCCTGGTCGAAGGCGGGTTTATCCGTACAGGTTCCGGCGGCACCTTGAGCCGAGCAGGGCTGCTGACAATGCTTGATTTGATGCTGCAACAGAATGGAGTAAAGAATGACCCTCAATTTGACTGAAAAGACACTGGAGCGCGAAGGCTGTACGCTGCATTACTGGTGCGGCGGAGATCCCGATGGGGTCCCGCTGGTGTTTTCGCATGGGGCCTACATCGACCACCGCGAATGGAAAAACGAGCTGGCGCTTACCGCGGCAGCGGGGTATCGCGTGCTGGGCTGGGATATCCGCGGGCACGGGCAGTCACGCCCCGGTGATTTCACCATGCCGGCAGCCGTGGCGGACCTGATCGCTCTCCTCGACCGCGAGGGGATTCAAAAGGCCGTGTTCATCGGCCATTCGATGGGCGGCAATTTGCACCAGGAAGCCATTTTTCATCATCCAGAACGTTTTCTAGCGCTGGTGACCGAAGACAGTACCTGGAACTTTCAGAAGCTGACCCGGGCGGAAGAATGGGGCATCAAGCTGGGAGTGCCCCTCATCGGATGCTATCCTTATCAGACGCTCATTCGCCAGATGGCTGCGGTTTCCGCGGCTGGCGAGGCTTCCCAGGCCTATCTGCGCGAAGCGATGTCTCAACTGCGCAAAGAGGAATTCGTACAGGTGATGCGCGAGGCTACCCTGTGTCTGCACGAGGAGCCGACCTATACGCTGCCGGTACCCAATTTGCTCATCGTCGGCGAACGCGATACCACCGGCAACATCCGCAAAGTCGCGCCGCAGTGGGCCAAACGCGAACCGCTGTGCACGTACGTGGTCATCCCCGCTGCCATGCACTGTGCCCACATGGATCAGCCGGAAGAATTTCACAGACTGCTGCTGGAATTTCTGGCAAAAGTGAGGGAATAGAGACATAGATAATCAAATTTATTCTAAATGATAAATAAAAAATATTTGAATTGCCATGAAGACAAGTGAGTATATCTTCGCTTTACGGTCGGAAAGAAAATTATGGCGTGTGTAAACATGCCATTATATATCCTTTCATAGAATTCCATGTTTCTTGTAGTAAAAATGCGTCCACGGGCGACTCGTTGTGAATATAATTATTCAAAGTATCTATCAATTTTTGTTTTCCAATAATGTCTCTCCATTCCTGAATTTCTTTTGATGACATGTCTTTATTGGTGTTATTTCCAAGGTAGTTCAGTGCAGTAATAACAGTGGTTCCTAGCCTATTTTCAATGAAATCAATTTTTTCTGGATGATGTACGGAGATGTATTTTGTCGAGCATTCGATTAATGTGCGATAAAGGCAGGCTATTGAATATCTATGGGTTTGTAGATCAAGTTTACTCAATTCAAAAACAATGTTATAAATCTTATTACTTAAATTGTTGTTGCCTTTAAGTTTATTAATTGATTGCCCTTCTTCATTAGTGAAGTCTAAATGTTTCCGAATTGGATATCCAGGTTTATATGCATTTTCAGGGGCATAAAAGTTTATATCAATATTTCCAGTTTCTTCGTGATTAGTCTTGTCTGGAAACTTGTGATTGATGTCCGATGTTTGACTGTCGTTTTGAGTATCAACTGAATCACCTTGTTCTGTACTAGGTTGACAATTATCATTATTTATTTTGTACTTTGGATTCTTATCTGCAACATCAATGTTGAATGTAACAAACATTACGACACCTTTTAATAAATACATTAGTTTATTAAATGTCAAATCTTGAATAAAATCAGCGCGTTCGTTGGAGATTTGTAGTTTTTCTCTATTCTCATTAAAATTCGGGAAATTGACAAAGCCAAAAACATTATGAGGCTTCAAGCGGGTGACTTTTTTACGCTGCGAATAGTCTGCTAATTCTAGCCAATCATTTTCTTCTGCTAAATAATTATAGAGAGCAAAATCGTTGACATAAATATTAACACCTGCTCCATAAGTTTTTAATTGGGCTCCTGCTAAATTCTTCTCGTACACAAGTATTCTTCCTTCGAAGGATGGAACTGTTGTGAAATCCTGTAGCATGAGGCCATTAGTGCGAGTTGGTATGGTTTCTTTAATTTCGTAATGACTTAACATAATTGCTTGTAAGTCAGTTAGGCCAAACCTAGAGATCTCCACCTCAGTATTATTAATTGTCTTGTTAGGTGAAATACATAGAAAATGAAGTTTGCAATCATTTTTTTGATAATTAAAATGCACATCATATAACATTGGCGGAAAATCGCACGCGAAATTAATCTCCTGTGGATTCTGCCCATTAATATGAAGGGTTATTTTTGGAAAAAATATATTTCCTTGTTTATAAAGATTTGTACAAATATGACGAAGCTTTCTAACTTCTGATTCAGATGATAAGAAATCGATAACTTCTGAATTAACATTTTTCAATAAAACTTGTGTAAAAAGACGTTCTGATTTTTGATTTACTAAACTATATTCTACTGTCCCGTTGAGTTTATCTAAAGTGATTTTGTAAATGTCACGATCCCCCGTAGTTGTATAAATCTCAGCTTCGTTACAAAGAAGGAATACCGATAGTAACCCTAACCCCTTGCTTCCTGTCAAAAACAAGCCGTGCTCATTTATCAAATTACTTCCTGTTTTTTTAGAGGATAGTCCTGGCATCGAAAGACTTTCAATTTCTTCAATTGAAAACCCTTTGTGATCATTTTCAACGATTATTGATTTTTCTTCCGTGTTATAAAAAATATCAATTATTGAGGCAGATGCATCAACAGCATTTTTAAGAAGTTCTGCGATAACAATTAATGGACTCCCCACTGTACCTACAATTCTTGCAATTTGATCAGAACCCATCTTAAATGGTTTTTTAGCCATAAGTTCCCACCTTTCTATAGATCTTCACATATTCTTTGTTGATCGAATTTACAGCGCCGTAGTTTTCAACTCTAGAAACTTTTTTGGGCATCCGTTTACCAATAATATTTCTTGTGATTGTCGAGTCTAGCTTGAGGCCGTATTTTTTTGCTAGCATGTCATTAAACTTATCAAAATATATCTCTTGACTGTCTACATGACGATTGCCTAAAGTTAAAACCATCAGTTTTCCTGGCTTTAAGATTGCTGTTAGCAGTTTAAATACTGACTCGTAATCATTAAAAAATGAGATAACTTTTTTTTGCTTTTTAGGTATGATATTATTTAAGAACTCTTTATAGGAATCATTATCAAACTTACTATTTATTGATCCTCCTAAACTAGCTGTGTCAATAGCTGTAAAAGATTCAAGTAGGTGGTCGTTCCATATTGATAAATCTGTTTTGTCAATCCAGAGCAGTGGAAGGATAGAAAATTGGCCATAAGTAACTGTTGTGTGGTTATCTCCATATGGAGGCGATGAATAAATAAGGTCTACAGATTCTAAAGGCAGGGTTTTTAGGAGCTCTTTGGAGTCCCCGCATCTAATATCTGTCGTGGTTCTTTTCCCTTGCTTTTCATTTATGAATTTACTATATTGGTCTTGAATGTGTTTTTTAAAAAAGCTAATTGAGTCGTCAACCAAAGAAGCAATTTGTTGTTCTTCTTTTATATGAAGTTTAAACGTGGAAGTCCTTGTATTGCTGAATTGTTTTACAGTTTCTGCAAAACAACTCCAGAAAAATCTGCGAATCAGTTCATCATTTTCTGCAATTATTGCTTGCCGAATTATGCTTAATGACAAGATCACATCATCATTGAACCATTTTGTTATATTTGTGAAGCAATATGGAGCAACGTTGCCATTTAGCAAAGTTATACGTGTATTAAGCGCATTTATACTATCAGAAATTTTCTCTATGGGTATTCCTTCAAGTTTTACTCTGGTAATCAGAACTGCAAGAGGATTGATGTCAAATCCCACTACATTTAAACCGAGTCTTTTTCCTTCATAGAGAACTGTTCCAGAGCCAAAAAATGGATCTAGCACGTTATGTATTGTATTATCGGCTTTAATAATTTCCTTCATAATAACTTCTTGCATAGGAGCGACCATGACAGCAGGATACCGAACTAATGGAGAATCATTTCGGTAATTAGAAAAATCCCAATAATGTTCTTCATAGGAATTCAGCGTTTTTGCAAGAGTCATAGTCGATCCTTTTGTTCTGTATACCTTGAAAAAGCTTTAAGTTTGAGAAGAAAGATCAAAATAAGCACATCCAGAAAATAATTATGCTGATTTCTCTAAAACAAATTAGTCATGCGTTATTTTGATTTGCTTACTATGCCTTAGTTTTCCCCTTAGTCATAGTTTTTTCAGAGAAAAGGGGAGTCGGAATATTTTTGAAAATAATCCGTCCACCTATACCACTGTTTTCCATTATAACCTACATCATAGCAGATTTCATGAAGAGATCTGTGGAAATATTAAGAGCAAGTAGAAATTATTGAGGGAAGCTTTAAAATGGATGTATCTTTTATAAACAATTTTGCAGACATTAAATTCCAGAGACAAGTCATCAAATAATAATTTACTTCTTAAAAATCTTTCTGGCTTGTATTTTGGCTGTTGGAGATTTTACTTGCACTTGATCTTGAGCAGTGCCGCAATGGGGCCGGCCAGTTCTTGCAGGTCAGCCGCGGAGTTGGTGTAAGCCGTACGCGCTGTGGCGGCGTCGCTGACGTCGAGGAAGTAGGCCAGCTTCCAGGTACTGCCCTCCGGGACGAAGACATAGGCGCCGGCGAAGGAAGTATCCGCGAGCTGCTGAATCAGTTTTCCCTTTTGATCGAGCTCCATGCGTGATTCGGTCACGCAGGCCAGAGCGGTGATCTTCTCCGCGCTGGCGTTGATCAAACTGACCTGGCTGACCTGTGCGTCGGTCACGATGCGCCAGGTATTGTTGCCGTCCAGCGCGGAGAAGTAACTGTTCCATTCATCCAGCAGGGTACCCGTATAGTAATCCGCGCGCAGGGCGGCGCTGCGGTACACGTTGATGTTGTGCGCGTTCCGTTCGAAATTATCGATCAGCGACTCCGCCTGTAGGGTCTGGGCATCGCGGGTGGCCTGGACGGCGGTGGCCGTGGGCGCGCTGGCGGCGGAACTGCCGGCTGGGCTCCCGCGCAGCACCACGCAGAGTAGGGCAGCCAGGCCCAGCCCGGCGATCAACACGATCCAGTAAAGGAACTTCCCGTGCAGCCGGTTGGGGGAACGTGAAGTGAACATGTTTTCATTTTAGCGCAGGGCAGGCCGCGCAAATGTGGAAAGATTGTCGAGATTTGTTTTGCGCATAGTCATTATCTGTGTATACAAAAAGAAGCTCCAGGTTACCTTTTCCGGGTAATCTGGAGCTGATGGTCGGAAACCGCTGCGGATCAATAGATGATGATCGGGGTTGGGGAGGGGATGATGATGAAGAAGCGCTTGCACGAGCAGGTGCTGCTATCCCAGAAGGATAAGAAGGGGCAGGTCTGTACCGGGCAGCTTCCCGAAACGGAGGTGGGGGCCGGGGTGGCGGTAGGTTCCAGAATGGTACACAGGTTGGCGAGCTGGCCCTCTTTGGGGGTCTCTCCAAAGATCCACGAACAAGAGTTATCCACGTCCCAGGTCTGGTCGTCCTGGCTGCGGTCGACCACTTCGAAACCGGCCGGGTTGAGCTTGCCGATGCTGGTCCAGACCCACCAGCCAAAGACGTTGGGGTTGGGCAGGACGGTGGCCTTGAGGGCGAATTCGATGATGGTCGGGTCTTTGGGCGAGATACGTACCCAGGCCAGATCCGGGTCCTGACCGACGCCGCTGTCGAAGAGCTGTATATCATAGCCGTTGCTCTGGTTTTGATCGAAGGCAAACGGCTTGCTGCCGCCCACGTCGCCGTTGCTGTCCTGCCAGACCTGCACACCGTCGGTGCTCCACTGGGTGGATTGGGGTTCGCTGGCCAGCAGCAGGAAGTCGCCGCGCGAATCGAGGTTGTCATCCAGCTCGAAGCCGGCCTGGTAACCGGCGGGTTCATCAACCAGACTGGTCACCTTGATGCGCAGGAAGATCCACGGGGTGGACTTGCCCGTCTGGCTCCACAGGATGTCGAGGGCGGGGATGTAATTGCCGACGGGGCCATCCGCCGGGCGCTCCAGAAATTCGCGGTTCCAGTAATCGCAGCCCGAGACGACCACCTGCGTGGAGCCGGCGGCGAGGCGCGCCCCGGTGTTGCAGTCCACGGCGACCTGAGTTGCCACGTAGTATGAATCCGCGGGGATGCTGGTGTGGGTGATCTGGGTGGGGGCGGTGCTGGCCTGCGGAGCGGAGGTGACGGCCGTGGTCGCAGCGGTCATCGGTTCCGTAACCGCGACAGGGGGCTCGGTGGGGGGAAGTGCGCTGGGAGCGCTGGTGGCTGGGGTGTTGGGGACGATTTTAAAGGGGAGGTTGCATCCAGAGAGAACGAAGGGAAGAATAATGAGCAAGAAAAAAACGAGATGGGTTACTTTCTTCATTTGAAATCCTCCTTTGCCATATCTTTGCAAAATGCTACAAATAAGATTAATACGATAAACTTAATCTCATTATACAGAGGTCAGAGGAGGGTTTCTAGGCGGGCAGCTTAAAGAATCATGGGGGAATCAAAGCGAGCTACAGACAGTTGAAGGAAGCCAGTGAGATTTGCTGTGTACTGAGAAAAGCAGCGATTTCGGGGTTGGTGAGAATCGCCAGCTCCCGCTCCCGGGCAGCGGTATACGAGGAGACCTGCCTGAGCAGCGGATCGACAACAGCGGGGTGGGCCATGATCTCCCAGACTTCGAACTTTGAGTCGGCGATGTGCTCCAGGCACAGCTGCAGTTGTTCGGCAGTGGCCTGCTCACCGTAGAAATCCAGGCACAGGGCGTCCGGGTGGCGCACGGCCGAGGCAGCCAGCAGTTTGCGGGTCGTTTCAGAGTCGTTCATTGGGGCACGGATGGGGCAATCCAGTTCGCGGGCCAGGCTGAGGAGGGCTTCAAGCAGCGCCGGGGAGGCATACGCGCTGTGGTGATGAGCGTCCAGGTGATCAGGGCGGCGACCGGTGACCTGAGTGAAGAGCTGCACCTGCGCGTGCCATTCTGCCAGGGCCTGCTCCGCCGCGATGTCTTCCGGATGAGCGAAGAAATGCTCCTGACCCCAGAAGCGGCCGTCTGGGCTTACCAGGCTTGGGAGCTGGGCCGCGGGCAAGAGCGGGAACCCGGCGGTGAGGGTGAGATGCACTCCCACCCCCAGCGCCGGGCAATCCTGTAACAGGGTTTCCAGTTCCCGCGCGGCGGGAGGCTGGTTCATCATGGCGGTTGTCGAACGGACGATGCCCTCAGTATAGGCGCGGCGAATCCCCTCTGAAACCCCCGGGGTCAGGCCGTAATCATCCGCATTGACGATCAGACGTTTCATGTCACTCCGCTTTGGGGCGTTTGGGGTTGGGAATGGTGGCGAT
>JAAZOQ010000136.1 GCA_012797695.1 Anaerolineaceae bacterium
GGCCACTGCTCTGTGGTTTTATGCGCTGCTGCCCTGGGTTTTCTCGGATCATTCTTCTCTAATCGCATTCCTATAATTCCCCGTTATACTGAAATCCAATAGAAATTTTGCAGGAGGAACCATGGATTCTCTTGATCAGTTCGATTTAATCGATGCCCAGGTCAGACGCATTTTTCGCATTGACGATATCACTGCTGGCACGATGCAACAGGGTTACATTCGCCGCTACCGTGGTCAACTCATCGCGGCTGATTCAGCTCAGGCTTATGATCAATTAGCCGAAAGTCTGCGTCCTTATCATTTCACCCCGCTTTTCCGCAAAGAAGGGCCAACTCACCTGGTCTTGCTCATCCCCGAATTACCAGAAGCCAGGCCAACACGTACCTGGCTGGTCATTTTATTATTCGTGTTGACTTTGATCAGCGTTTTGATCTCAGGTGGAATCTACAATCCCAATACTGACCTCACCCTCCCGCTCCAGCAGTTAATTCCAGCTATTTTCCGCAATGGCTGGCCCTTTGCAGTCAGTTTGATTGCCATTCTGGGCATTCATGAGCTTGGACATTATTTCGCTGGCCGGGCTCACGGGGTAAAAGTAACCCTGCCTTTTTTCATTCCCATGCCCTTCACCTCTCTGGGAACGATGGGAGCTTTCATCAGCATGAAAAGCCCACCCAAGAATAAACGTGCTTTGATGGATATTGGTGTGGCCGGCCCTTTGGCTGGCTTTGTGGCCTCTTTAGTTGTGCTCTGGATTGGTTTGGGCAGTTCCACGCTTGATAAGATCCCGTTGACTTTTCCCGCCGGTCAGGGAATTCAGATGGAAGGCAATTCGCTGATCTATCTACTGCTGAAGTATCTACGTTTTGGATTGCTGCTGCCGCAGCCAGATGGGATTACCGGAACAGCGTTGCTGACTCACTGGCTTCGTTATTTCTTCACCGGCACACCTTCCCCCCTGGGCAGCCTCGACGTCACCATTTCACCGGTAGCCTGGGCAGGCTGGGTGGGGCTGCTGGTCACTTCGTTGAACCTGATCCCTGCGGGCCAACTGGATGGAGGACACGTGTTCCATCTGCTCTTTGGACAGAATAACGCTCGCAAGGTTCTACCCGTAATCGAGATCATCTTGATTGCTTTGGGGTTTGGCTGGTCCGGCTGGTGGTTATGGGCTTTTCTGGTCTTTCTCTTCGGGCAATCCTATGCTGAACCCCTTGATCAGATCACAGAACTGGATAGCAAACGCAAAGCTTTGGGAATCATCGCTCTGATCGTCTTCATTCTGACCTTTTCACCAATTCCACTGGCGATCATTTCTTGAGCCAGAAGATCAACTGTTCATCGTGGAGATTACCTCACCCTGCAGAGTGAGGTAATTTTTTTGTTCCTGCACTGTCAAACAGGAGTGGGCTGGCAGAATGTACAGTAAATCACCCGGCTTTACCCCTTCGGGTAATCCCCCACCAAAACGGATCACGCCGTGCTCTTGAGAAACCGAGCGTACAATCGCCTCTGGGATAGGACTCCCCCAATGACCGCCTACATCCAATGCAGCCAGGCCAAAAGACATTCCCTGCTGCAGATCTACCCAATCTTTTGAAAGATGAATGGCACCACCATACACCACAACTTCATTGCGCTGGGGATGCACCGCTACCACAGGGCAGGCAACTGCCACAGCAATTTGCTCTGCTGTACAAGAACCAATGAGAAGCTGCTGCGCATCGTAGAATAAGAAATTTCCGGGGCGCAGTTCATCGATCCCGCTGAAATCCGGACTCAAGGAGCATCCAGGAGTATCTCCCACCGAAATTTTCAGACGTACGTCACCGCTTTCTAACTCAGCGCGTAACTCATTTAACCGCTCGACCCCCTCGCGAAAAACTTGTACCACCTCTTCTGGGGTCTCACAGTGATAGGTAGCCCCCGAATGGGTCAGCAGCCCATTCAGATGCAAATGAGGGCAGCGCAAAACAGTTTCTTGTACCTCGCGTATAGACTCGACATCTTCCCAATTCAATCCGGTACGATGCGAGCCCACGTCAACTTTGATCCACACATCCATCTGCGACAACGCTTCTTTTCCCAGTTTGCGAACGGTGTCTGCATCCTCGACCAGCACGCCGAGCTGCACCTTCTCCGCCAGCCGGACGACACGTTCGAGTTGGCGCAGGTTCAGACTGAAAGCAATCAGGATATCTGTCCACCCCGCAGCAGCAAAATATTCAGCCATCTCAACTGAAGAGACAGTAATGGCTGTAACTCCTTCAGCGCGAAACCACTCACCGATGACTGCGGATTGGTGAGTTTTGAAGTGGGGGCGAAAACGTACCCCGGCCAGACGGATTTTTTGCGCCATTTGTTTGAGATTTCGACGCGCTATTTCTTCATCCAGCAACAGTGTGGGAGTGGTAATGGAATCGAGCAAATTTTCAGAAAATGAACTCATCAAGGAATCTGTCCGTAATAGATTTGGTTGCTGTAAGCGATAAAAAGCAGTCGGCTGGGGGAGACGGCAAATGCTGTCGGAACCATTTTAGTGCTGTCATTGCCATCCTCCATCCGTGGATGAAGAATACGCTGCAGACTGCGGGCATAGCTAAAGTGGTACACCGTATCGCTTTTGGCATCCAGCAGATACAGAGAAGAATCCGGGGCATCGGTCATGCGCATCTGGATGAATTGCGCCTCCGGGAAAGAATTAACTGTGACAGTGGAGCCGCTCCGCGCATCCAGAAAGGGCGCCGGGGTCAGACATTCAGTTGATTTCATATCCTTGATCGGGCTGTAGGTACATTTGATCATCTGTCCGTTGCCGCGCAGGATGTACAATTCATAGCCAATCTCTTCAATATCCAGGGCGTCCGCCAGCGGAGGAATTTCTTCGTCAAAGAAGAGGGTCGGTTTTTCAGCAAAATCGGTCCCCGAACCCTGGAAGCGGTACACCGCATTCCCCTTGCCATCCAACACATAGAGATTCCCGTCAGAATAAGTGATCGACTGAATGGTATTCCAGCCCATATCGGGGGTAGCCAGATGCGCCACGTAGCCGGTTTCGCCGGGAACACAGTATTCGATATCCCCGGCCGCGTCCACAGCCAGTACCGTCGCATTATAGGAATTATCCTGTGAGATCGGCACCATATCTACCAGCGCCTCAATCGAATCCAAGGGGCTATCAGAATTTGGACCGCAATCGAAACTGGTATCCTGCACATAGATAGATCCGCTCAAAGTAAACCGCAATACCCGGCCTGAAATGCTATCGAGCGCGTACAGGTCCTGCTCATTAGCGGCCAGTTGTGTGATGTTGACGTTAGGCAGCAGTGGATCAGTGGCCTGGGTCATATCCACCCGGATGACATTCTCGATCTGGTCGATGCCGGACTGCACCTGATTGCGCAAAGCAATGGAAGCATCGGTCTTCCCATAAGAATCGGCTTTGTCCAGCCAATCCATCGATTCATTCAAAGATTCTAACTGGGCAGCCGGGTCTCCCGATTGGCTTTCGGCGCGCTGAACCAATTGTTGGGCGATCGTCACCATGTCATTTGCCCGTCCGGTAGCTCCATTGCGTAAATAAAGGGTCATCGCAATGGCCACAATCACTACAGGAATAATAATTGCCACACCAATGAGCAATCCCTTTGACCAGCCCAGCTCTTCTTCCGGCTCATCAGGGAAAACCTTCGGAAAATTTTCTTTGAACCATTGAGAAGCCTTGTTGCTGGCCTGAGCGCTCCCCTTAAGTGCCTTATTCACTGCTGTTTTGATCTGATCCGTTTGGATCACCGGAAGAACCACCGCGCCAGAATTAACTGGTTCCTTTTCCGGTTCAGGCACACTTTCTTCTTCAGACGTCAGCGGCTTTGCTTGATTTTCTGCATGCCGGGGCCATATTTCCTGGTGAGATTCTGCAATAGGGTTTGCAGCCGTTTCTTGGGGTTCGGTTTTTTCGGCTGGCACCTGCCGCGGTTCCTTTGATATTCTCTGACTGGCTTCTGCCTGGATCCGTTTCAAAACAGTGGTCTCCCCTTCCGCCGCTGGGATAGCGGGTTCCACATGAGTCGATTTTGCCGTGCCTATGGGGAGTAGATTTGCCTTACCGTTTCCTTCGCTGAAGCGGATCAATACGCCCTGCCCCACTGAGCCGGGAACAGCAAACAAGCGGCGCGAGAAAGCTTCAATCGAAAGCGATTGTCCGCCCGCCATCAAATCAGTCGTCCAGGCCGCTGGTGCCTGTGCGGCCAGCACCAGCAGATCATTGGGCACGATCAGGCTTTGACTAAAGCGCACCGGTGCTGCCTGAGTTAATCCCAACCCACGCAGGGATTCATCCACGCTATTTTGCTGAAAAAGAGACTCTGCCCCCACGAAAAAAGATTGCCCTGCGCCGCAGGTCGCCAGGTACAGCATATCCCGTTTGACCACTGCTACCTGTAAATGGAC
>JAAZOQ010000015.1 GCA_012797695.1 Anaerolineaceae bacterium
GCTCCAGCCTTTGGCCCCATTGACCTCAAGAAAAAACGTGAGTGGGTTATAGGCGCAGCGGGCCGAGGTAGCGCTGACCAGGCTGCCCATCCACACCTCATCGTTGGGGTCAGCCAGCTTGATGATCTTGGAGGCCACCCGCAGCATTTGCGCATACAGGGTTGGGTTCGGGGTAGAGGTACCTGAGGGAGCGGTCGGGGTCAGATAAAGCGTCATGCCGGTGGGGGTATTCAGCGCGCTGCCGATTTCCCATACGTCCACGCTCCCGCCCAGCTCGCTTACCGCCGCCTGGACGAAATTCGCCCAGCGCAGCAAAAATTGTGTCTGATCAACCAGCCCAATATCCGTGGCTTGCAGATAAGTTGGCCCACCGGTCAAGACAGCCACCGTAGTCAGTCCCTGGGCTTTTTCAGCCGCGAACACGGCGGCATAGGGGATGGGTGCGTTCCAGTCATACGTACCTTCGCTGAGTTCAATCTGGCTCCAGTCGATCGTCTCCCGCACGTAATTGCCGCCGCTGTTTTTTTGCTGGGTCAGTGCGGAATCGAAAGCGCCGGAATTATAGCTATTTCCAGGTGAGGCCATCTGGGTGATCGGTTGGAAGCGATCACTCTGGACGGTACCGATCGAGGCGAACATGACGTAGCCAAAGCCAACCAGTACCCCCAGCGGGAGCAAGCGCAGGAAAAAACGGTGAATGAGTCGCATAATCCATCTCCTGCGGGATAGGTTGCAAGAATAGCACCAGTTATTTCAAGGGAGTTCTGCGGCCCTGGCGTTTTTTGTCCGCGTCACCGTGATCAACGCCCAGGCAGACAGGCCCAGTGCCAGCACAATGACGGCCACGATGAAGATCATGGCAATCGTCAGCCCGCCTACCTGCGCCAAGATGGGTGCTTGAGTGGCATCCATCGCCTTTTCCCCATGATTCAGGCGCAACACACTGGCTTCCCACAAGGCCCCCAGTAGAGAGATGCCCACCGTCTGGCCAAGAACACGCGTCAGCGAAAGCAATCCGCTGGCAACCCCCAGTCGATCTTTGGGGGCAGATCCCATTACCGCGCTGTTGTTCGGGGATTGGAAGATGCCCATCCCCATGCCAATCGCCGCATAACTCAAAATGTAAGCCAGCGTAGAAGTATGCTCATTCAAGGAAACGAACGCAATATACCCGATCAGCGCTACTGCCAGACCAATCGTCGTCAGCAGACGCGAACCGAGGCGATCTGAGAGTGCCCCTGAAAGTGGGGCCACCAGCGCCATTGCCAGTGGAGAAACGATCATGAGCAAACCCGTTTTTTGCGGGTCATACCCCATCACGTTCTGCAAATACAGAGGCAGCAGCAAAGTTACTCCGGCGCTGGCCACAAAAGTAAGAAAAGCAGTTGCCAGATTGATCGAAAAGAGACCGTTGCGAAATAATTTCAGCTCCACCATAGGCTGCTGCACTCGGCGTTCCAGTCGAAGAAAGACAATCAGGGTCACTACCGCCACCAGCAGCAAAGCACCAATCACCCAGCCACTGAATCCGCCCACCTGTAAGAAAGAAAGGGCCAGCAGCAGCGAGACCAACGCGATGAACAGAGTACCTGCTCC
>JAAZOQ010000137.1 GCA_012797695.1 Anaerolineaceae bacterium
AAGCCCCTTGAGGGGCAAGCGGAAGAGATAAAAGCGAAGTGGCTTGAACGAAGAGAAAGCCAGCGCCTTGAGGCGCTGGCTAGCATTAAAGGCTTATAGCCGCAGAGCAAACCACCCGTTTTACGGGTGGTTGTGATTAATTCAGATTTTTTAACCGCGTACCGAATAGTCCCCTTCGATGATCCATTTATAGGTGGTCAATTCGCGCAGTCCCATTGGGCCGCGGGCATGCAGACGTTGGGTCGAGACGGCGATCTCGGCCCCCAGCCCCATCTGGGCCCCATCGGTGAAGCGCGTCGAAGCGTTGACGTACACTGCTGCAGAATCGACCTTTTCGACAAACTCGCGGATGGCTTCCGGGTCGTGGGCCAGGATGCCATCAGAGTGGCCGGTGGAATGGGCGGCGATGTGCTCGATGGCTTCGGTTACGTTGACGACCACCTTGAGCCCCAGTACCAGCGACAGCCACTCAGTATCGAAATCCTGCTCCCCGGCGGGCAGCACGCAGTCGGCACATTGAGGCAGTAGAATGCGGCAGGCCTCTGGGTCCGCGCGGAAGGTGACCCCATCGGCGCGTAACTTTTCGACCAGCTTGGGGAGGAAGCGTTCCGCTACCGCCGGGTGCACCAGAACAGTGTCGAGAGCGTTGCAGACAGACGGACGCTGCACTTTGGCATTCTCGATCACCGGCAGGGCGCGTTCCAGATCGGCGCTGGCATCTACATACAGATGGCAGATGCCCATGCCGCCGGTGACTACCGGGATGCGGCTGTTCTGCCGGCAAAACTCGTGCAGGCTGGCCCCGCCGCGCGGCAGTACCAGATCAACGGTCTGATCTTGCTGCAGCAGTTCGAGTACGCGCTGGCGGTCAGTGTCTTCAATGAGCTGGATGGCCTCACGCGGAATGTTCGTCCCCTGCAGACCGTGCTGGATGGCAGCAGCCAGGGCACGGTTCGAGCGGATGGTCTCGCTGCCGCCGCGCAGGATGACGCAATTGCCAGATTTCAGCGCCAGCCCGGCGACATCCACGGTGACATTGGGACGGGCCTCGTAGATCACGGCCAGCACCCCCAGCGGCACGCGAACTTTGCGCAGGTGAAGTCCGTTGGGGAGAATTTTTTCTTCCATTAATTCGCCGGCCGGGTCAGGCAATTCACTTACCTGGCGCAAGTCGTTGAGGATGCCTTGCAGACGTTTTTCGTTGAGCATCAATCGGTCGAGCATGGCTTCGCTCAGACCGGCAGCCCGGGCAGCTTCGAGGTCGGCCTGATTGGCAGCCAGAATGGCGGCGCGTTCTTTCCACAGGACATCGGCCATGGCGTGCAGAGCACGGTTCTTTTCAGCGGTGGGGATGTGAGCTAAAATTGCCGCGGCCTGACGGGCCTGGTGGCACAGGGTGATAACGGCGGGATATTCACTCATCGGGTACCTTCTTATAACAGGGCCATGTGATTGCGGTGGATGACCTCTTCTCCGAGGGTGTAGCCCAGCAGGCTTTCGATTTCGGAGGAGCGGTGGCGACACAGTTTGTGCAATTCATCCGCGCTGTAGTTGCTTAATCCGATGGCAATGGCTTTGTGTTCTTCTGAAACGACACGCACGGCATCGCCGCGTTCGAACTGTCCGGCGACCTTGACCATGCCGGCGGGCAGCAGGGAGCTGCCGTTTTGCAGGGCCTGGATTGCCCCGTTGTCGATCACGATCTCTGCCTTGGGGCGGCTGCCCGATAACAGACGGCGTTTGCGCCCTTCCAGCTTGTTGATGGCAGCTGCAAAATGTGTGCCCAGCGCTTCGCCGTGGGCCAGGCGCAGCAGGATGTTCTCGATTGAGCCGTGGGTGATGACCACTTCCGCTCCGCTGTGGCGGGCCAGATCGGCTGCCTGGAGTTTGGTGACCATGCCGCCGGTGCCCAGCCCGGTAGAGCTGCCCCCTACCGCCTGCCAGAGTTCCGCGGGGATCGGTTCGGCCCCCACTTCGTGGACCAGTTGGGCCTGCGGGTGACTGCGCGGGTCGGCATCATAGAGTCCCTCTTGATCGGTGAGCAACAGCAGCAGATCAGCTTCGATCAGGCTGGCAACCTGGGCGGAAAGGGCATCGTTATCGCCGAATCGGATCTCATCCGTGGCGACGGTGTCGTTTTCATTGATGATGGGCAAAATGGATTGGTTGAGCAGGGCTTCGAGGGTGTCACGAGTGTTGATGAAGCTGTGCCGGTCGGCCAGATCAGCGCGGGTGAGCAGAACCTGGGCCACGTGCAGCCCGTAGATGGCGAAGAATTGCTCATACATGGCCATCAGCCGGGGCTGGCCAACAGCGGCCATCATCTGTTTGGCCGGTACCTGCTGCGGCAGAGCTGGGTAGCCCAACGCTTCCCGCCCGGCGGCAATTGCCCCGGAAGAAACCAGGGCGACCTGAATGCCTTCCTGGCTGAGAAGCGCGATCTGGCGGGCAATTTCTACCAGACGCGGTGCCGAGAGTTTCTTTTCTCCGCCGGTCAGGGTGGAGGTTCCGATTTTAATGACGATTCGCTGCGGCAGACTCATTTTTTCACTCGCTTCAACAATTTGCTCGATTTTAGCATAGAATAAGAGGAACAACTCAATCCAGAAAGTGCAGGAAAATAGAATGAAGACCATTGGCATGATTGGCGGCATGAGCTGGGAATCTTCTCAAGAATACTACCGCATTATCAATGAAGAAGTTCATCAGCGTCTGGGCGGGGTGCATTCAGCCAAGACGCTGATGCTCTCGGTGGATTTTGCCGAGATCGAGGAATTACAGCGTCTGGGGAACTGGTCAGAAGCGACTCGCCAGATGGTGGCAGCGGCCCAGGCACTTGAACGCGGTGGGGCTGATTTTGTGGTGATCTGCACCAACACCATGCACAAGATGGCGGATGAGGTACAGGCGGCCATTCACATTCCACTGCTGCACATCGCTGATGCGGCTGCCCAGGCCATCCAGGCCCGTGGGCTGCAGCGGATCGGCTTGCTGGGTACGCGCTTTACCATGGAGGAGCCGTTCTACAAGGATTGCCTGGCTGAGAAATTTGGGCTCGAGGTGCTGATCCCGCCTGCGACAGAGCGAGAGCTGGTCCATCGCGTGATCTATGATGAACTGGTCATTGGCAAGATCGTGCCGCAATCCAAAGCGGATTATTTGCGCATCATTGCAGATTTGCAGGCGCGCGGCGCGCAGGGAGTCATTCTAGGCTGCACCGAGATCGGGTTGCTGGTGCAGCAGGCGGATTGCGCTATGCCGCTCTTCGACACGACACTGCTGCATGCCCTGGCGGCAGTGGATTACGCTTTGAAGTAACTCAGAGAATGGAAAAACGTTGCAAGCGTGCCGGCGTTGATCCAGAAACAGAAGAGGCGGCCAACTGGCCGCCTCTTCTGGCAGATTTCAGGTTACTGCCTCCAGGAGCTGACGTACCCGACCATCTCCTTCAACGGAATGAGCTGGCAGGAATCGACATTGATCAGGGTCAGCACCGGCATTTGTGCTTCTGTGGTCAGCGTTTCATCCTGAACACTGACGATCAGCCAGTGCCCGTCCGGGCTCCAAATGGGGTGCGTGGCTACGTTGGGAGCTGGGTTGGCTATCAATCTGGCATTGCTTCCATCCAGATCGGCGACGTAGAGGGCATAATGTTCTCCGGGCAGCATGGCTTCATAGGCAACCCGTTTCCCATCCGGTGAAAGAGCTACATCCGCATTGACGTAGTTAATCTGGAAGAGCTGAACGCTACGCCCGGTAGCGATCTCGATGGAATTTACCCAGACACCCTCTGAGGTCTTGGTCGTGTAGAGGATGGATTTTCCATCCGGGAACCAGGCCTGGGCCGTGTTGACATCGGTATTTTCCAGCAGAACGTGCGGGTTGGAGCCATCCGGGTTGGCCAGGACGAGGGATTTTGGTCCCAATAATCCCGCCTGCCCAATGGCTGTTTTGCGGCTGAAGACGATCTGAGTTCCCTCCGGGGACCACAATCCCTGACTGTCTTTGGCACTGGTATTCTGGACGGGTGTGATCTCACCGGTGACGATATTGATTCGTTCCAAACCAGCGTCGCCAGAAAAGAGCAGTTCGTTGCCGGCTGGGGAGAGATCAGGGTCGCTTCCCAGTGCAAGGATTTTTTCTTGCCTGTCAGACAGGGGCGCAATGCCCACGTGGTACAGGTAACCCGGTTCCTGCAGCGTGTCAACTGCCAGCGTGCCAGTCAGATCGGTGGGCAGCGTGGAAGCCTGGTTTTGCAGAGCCGTTTGCCAGGTGGCCGGTGTCAGACAGGCCTCTGGGGTTGGGGTAGGAGTACCGTTGTTTGAAAAGGCAGGCAGATCAATCGAGGTTTGCCACGGACCATTCACTTTCATGGTGAGGCCGGTCAGGGTAACGGTGATGGTCCCGCTGGGGAACCCGTCTTGATAGGTGAAACCGTAATTATTGTCTCCGCCGCCTCCACTCAGGGTGGGGTGATCGAGATCCAGCAGGGCAACTTCGGCGACATTCTCAGGCACCTCAAGGTCGAATGATAGCCCCTTGCCGGTTGAATCCACCCGGGCAGACTTGATGAGAATACTGATCCCGGCAGCGTTAATTGTCTGATGGATGGGCAGCACCTGGTCAGGGGTCACACTGGAACCGACGTCAACTGAGAATTGTACGTGTGGGTTCACACTGACCCAGATAGAATCTACCGTGAAGAGAGCTTCTCCGGGGGAATACTGGCCTGCACTCTGATAGATCAATGGCAGTGTTTGTGGAGAGGCAAGTTCTGCCGCGGGATCCTTGAACGTGGGATCCGCGTTCAGGGGAATGTCATTGCCACTGGCATCGCGCAAATGGACGGCATCTGCATCAATGTACAGAGTGCTCACGTTGGGCATCTGTGAAACGAATTTTCCCAGCAGGATGATGTTTTCATCGGTCTGAACGTATTTGTTCAGCGAAAGGGAAAAACCAGCAGCCGTCGGCATCTCGTTTTCTTGACCTGAAGTTGGGGCCAAAGCCGTTGCGGGCACCTCTTCAGTAGAAGCGGGTAAATCTACGATGGGGTAAATCGTCATCTGTGCCGGGGCGGCAACGAATTTCAATGGGATTTCCCATTTGAGCTGGCCTGAGGTGATTGAGGTTTGAGCCAGGCAGGGCAGCACGAAGGTAGCGGTATTGATCTTCTCAGCGAGAGGCGCAAAAACGACCTGCTGGCTGTACCCGCTGCCCCAGTAATTACTTGAATTGATCTGACCTTCAAGCTGGCTTCCGTCTGGTAGAACAAGCTGTGGGTTCTGATGGCAGATCTTTTCATTGCTCTCTTCGTTGGGGACGAACGCAGCCGAGATATTCTTCACCTGAACCAGTACCACGGTATGTTCTGCATCGATGACCGCCTGGTCAACGATAACGGTGGTCTCCGCATTTGTCGTCTGGCCTGGTTCTTCCAGAACTCTGAGGGGCTGGCTTTGTTCCACCCAGCCGGTGCCGGGGATGTATCCCAGAAGTCGTCTCACTGCCTGGGCCACATCGGGGATTGAAAAAGTGATGGTCAGGACGATTGCCAGGGCAAGGATCGTCACCAGGATCATTCTGGATCTTTTCATCTGTTTTTCTTCCTTTCTAATTTGGGCGAGGATGCCTGTAGAAAGGTCGATTTCGGGTCGGACTCGTTCCTGAACGATTTCGTCTAACACCTGGCGAGGGGCTCTATTTTTCATTTTTCCTCCCCTTCCATTCTGAGGATCGAGCGCAAATGCTTTCGCGCTGTATTGAGCAACCATTTGATGGTTCCAGGAGCAAGGGAATGCTCAGCAGCCATTTCTTTTTCACTCATTTCCAGATAATATCTTTCAACGATCACGGCTCTTTCACGCGCAGGAAGTTTATTCAGCCCGGCGAAGATCTCTTGCTTGAGCTGGGAATATTCCACCTGGTCTTCGGTTGTGGCCGCTCTTTGAAAAAGAGATTCCAGCCTTTGAGACTCGCTCTCTTCATCCAAAGAAAAGGTACGCGAAGACTTTTGAACTGCGTTGATCGCCGCATGCACCACACTTTGCATCAGATAGGGTTCAAAGGGGCGCGATTCGTCAAAATGACGAATCTGGTGAAAAATACGCACGAAGGTATCTTGCACAACATCCTCGGCGCTGGCATTATCTGAGGTAATGAGATAGGCTGTGCGGATTGCTTTCTCTTGATAACGAGCAATCAGCATTTCCAATCCGCCGATATCACCATTTTTCAGGCGTTTTATCGCTTGTGTGTCATCCATGGATGAATCCGTTGGTTCGAGCGCGCATAATATATATACAGTCGAACACCTCAAAAGGTTGGTGATTCACTGCCAGGGCCGATTCCCCGATGAGTCTATTATAGAATGTCGGTCGAGCAGATCGATCAAAAAAGCAGAAAACGTGTTTACAGAAAGAAGACGTGATGAAAAAAAGAGGAATCTGTTAATCACAGACTCCTCTTTTTTTGTAATCTAGCTGGCTATTTGTGCCTGTCGTCGTTTGAGCAAGGAGAGCGTATAGAAACCTAACAAAGTGAAGTACAGCACTACCATGCACACCGGGATCGATTCGAGGGAAACGTTTTCGGCCAGAATGCCGATCACGGTTGGGATGGTCGCCGCACCCAGGCCAGCGCCGCACATCTGCATGCCAATGGTATTGGCAGTGTGCCGGTCGCCGACGCGCGCGCTGGTATCTGAAACCAGCCCCGGGAAGATGGGAGCAATCGAGAATCCGATGATGGCTACCCCGATGATGCTGACCACATTCGATGGATTCCATAGCAGCAGTACCGCGCCGGCAATGGCGCAACTGATCGAGATGCGCAGCAAATTCGGGATTTTGATCTTGCGGGTGTACAGTCCGGCCAGCGCCCGACCAATGGTGAAGGTGATCCAGTAGCTCGAAGAGAGGTAACCGGCGATCTGGGTGTCGATGTGGCGTGATTGGGTGAGCAGGGTATACACCCACGTTCCCAGCGCGGCTTCTGTACCAGTGTAAATGAAGAAGAGCAGCGCGCTCAGCCACACCATCGGGCTGCGCAGTGTCTCTCGGATGGGGGTGCGGTAATCGGTGATCTGTTTACTCTCATCTGGCTGTTCGGTATCGGGCCGGCGCCACATTTTGAGCGAGAACAAAAAGGAAAGAGCCAGCGCCAGTTGGGCCACCCCAACGATGACGTAGCCGATGCGCCAGCTCCCCAGAAGCTGCAGCCCATTGGTCATGATGATCGGGCCCAGGGTCACGCCGATGCCGTAACAGGCGTGCATCCACTGCATGAGGCTCTCTTTGAAATTCGCGGCAACATAGGTGTTCAATCCGCTGTCGATGGCCCCGGCGCCCAGGCCGGCCACCACGCCCAGCGCGACCATCATCCACCAGGCCGGGACAAGCGTATAGCCGATCAGTCCCAACCCGGTCAGGGCGCAGCTCGCAGATAGCACCCCGCCCACTCCCCAGCGGCTGATCACTTTGCCGCTGAAGAAGCTCGAGGTCAGGTAGCCCGCGGTACAGGCGTAAAGCAGCATTCCCAACGAATCCAGCGAGATGTGAAAATCGGTATGGATGGTCGGCCAGGCCACTCCCAGCAGACCGTCGGGTAAACCGAGTGAGATGAATGCCAGAAAAACCAGCAAAATCAAGCCGATCTTCGGCACTTGTTTTTTGGTAATGTCGATTGACATGAGAAGAGGTCCCGTTCTTCTGTTGGATGGAGCGTTCGTGACGAAAAGACAAGAAGAAAGCTTCCGCCCCCAAAACGCTGTATTCCCCAAGTATAATCGAAGCCCCTAAAAGGGGAGAGAGCAGGGATCAGGCTTTTAGATCGCCGCCGGTCTCAAAAAAACGCTCCAGCACGAGCGAGGCAGCCCCTTTGGCCACGGAATCCTCGGCCAGTTCGCACAATTTGATCTGAGTGCGGGTCATGGATTGCTGCAAAGCGTAGCGATTGACCACTTCTTTAATCTGGGCCAGGTAGCGGTTGCCAAAGAGTAAGCCTGACCAACCTCCCAGCAGCAGCAGTTCCGGATTGACGGCGTTGATCAGATTTGCCAGGGTGGCCCCCAGGTAACGGATGGTCTCGTTGACGGTTTGCAAAGCCTCGGGTTTGCCGGCATCGGCACGCTGCAGCAGGTATTTGATGAATGCAATTTGGTCATTGCGCGGAGGCTGCTGGGGATCATCTACCAGATAGCAGTAGCGGTCGATGATGCCGTTGGCACCGATGAAGACCTCGGCACAACCGTAGCTGCCGCAGCGGCACAGCGGGCCGTTGATATCCAGAGTGGTGTGACCGAACTCGCCGGCATTGTTGGCCGAGCCACGGAAGAGGGAACGCTCCGAGATGATACCACTGCCAACGCCGGTGCCGACCAGTAATACGGCCATGTTGTTCACACCGCGTCCGGCACCGAAGAGGGCTTCTCCCATCGCCATCGCCTTGGCGCCGTTATCCAGAAACATGGGAATGGTGATGTTCTCACGCAGCGCGCTGAGAATGGAGACGTTGTGCCAGCCCCAGTTGGGGGTAAAGATCGAGATTCCTTTGGCCGGGTCGACCAACCCCGGGAAGCCCACTCCAACCCCAATGATGTCCTTTTCCTGCAGGCTTGAGTTTTCAAGAAGCTGCCGAATTCCCTGGCTCATGCGCGTCACGATTTGATCCGGCTCGATGCGTGGTTCGGTGAGAGCAAAGAACACTTTATTGCGTGAATTGAAGAAAATGTCGAAAAGCTCTACCTGAATGAAGGATTCCCCGACTTCACAGCCGATGAAATAGCCATAGTCAGGGTTGATGGTGATCAGTGTACTGGGGCGCCCGCCCTCGGAGCGCTTACTGCCCGATTCGAGCAGCAGGCCGCGTTCAAGCATGTCATTGGCCACGTTGGTCACCGTGGCCGGACTGATGCCGATCTGCTGGCTGATCTCAAGCCGCGAGATTGGGCCATCGAAGTAGATTTTGCGCAGAATTTCGGCGCTGTTGGCCCGGCGCAGGTCTTGGGCGGTCGGTTTTTTATATTTCATCCACGAATCCATCATTGAGCAGAGTGTCCTGCCCGAAGCCCACCTTCGGACAGGTTAATTATATATAAACCTGTAAAAAATTATTCCAGTTCGAACTGGCCTTCCAACCCCTCGGCAGAATTGGGCGCAATCCAGACCTTGTACTCGCCAGCCTCGAGAATGGGCTTTAGCTCCAGATCGAGAAAGGTCAGCTTAGCCGCCGGCAGATCGAATTCGATGTCGGTACTTTCACCGGGGGCCAGAGTAATTCGTTTGAAACCCTTAAGTTCTTTTACCGGCCGGGTGACCACTCCCACCAGATCGCGTACGTAAAGCTGGACGATCTCGGTGCCGGCGACTTTACCCGTATTGGTTACCGTGGCACTCACTTTGAGACTACCGGAGCGCGATACCTTTGGGGTCAATACTTTCAGATGGCTGTAAGTGAATTCGCTGTAGCTTAACCCATATCCAAAGGGGAAGAGGGGGGCGTTGCTCTCATCCAGATAAGAGGATTTGTGCGCCTGGTTAAATTGCAGGGTGCCGGTCGATTCGATGGGGCGTCCCGTGCTTTTGTGCGCATAATAGACCGGGATCTGGCCGACGCTGCGCGGGAAGGAGGCACTTAATTTGCCTGAAGGGTTGACTTTGCCGAGTAGAATGTCGCAGAAGGCCTGAGCGGTACGCGTACCGCCGTGCCACACCATCAACAGCGCGGGTACCTGCTGGGCCAGTTTCGTGATGGCCAGCGGTCGGCCGGCGAATACAGCGGCGATGATGGGCTTATGCGTTGCCAGAACTGCATCGACCAGCGCTTGCTGGCTGCCGGGGAGCCCCAGATGCGCCCGTGAGTGGGCTTCTCCGCTCATGGTATCGGCTTCCCCTATCGCCAGGATCACCACATCGGCTTGCAGCGCGGCATTGATGGCCTCGCTGAAGTCTGTCTCGTTGCCGTTGATACTGCATCCCGGGGTGACGCTGAGTTCATTGTTGGGTAAATTGCGCTGCAGGGCTTCGTGCAGGGTTTCGACATCTTGGGCCTGACCGTCAAAGCACCAGCAGCCCATCAGGCTCTGACGTTCTTCAGCCAGGGGGCCGATGAGAGCGATCTTCTTGCCGGCAGCTTTGAGGGGGAGCAGAGAAAATTCATTCTTCAGCAGCACCATGCTCTCGGCTGCACTTTTCTCTGCTAGATCCAGGGTCTCGGGCCGCAACAGGGCTGAGCTGATCTTCCCTTCGTCGATGTAGGGGGCGGAGAAGAGATTGAGGTCATATTTCAATTCCAGAATGCGCAGCACAGCCGCATCGATCAATTCCAGCGGCACTTTTCCTTCTTCGACCAGCTCGGCCAGATGGAAGTGATAGGCATTCCCCATCATATCGATGTCTACCCCGGCCAGAATACTGCGCAAGGCGGCCTCTTTGTGATCGCGGGCAAAGCCGTGATTGATGAGTTCCCCAATGGAGTCATAATCGCTGACAATCACACCGTTAAAACCCCATTCCCGGCGCAGGATTTGCTGCAGGAGCAGCGTGTTGGCCGTGGCTGGCACGCCGTTCAGATCGTTGAAGGAGGTCATGAGGGTCATAACACCGGCATCCACTGCGGCTTTGTACGGAGGCAGGTATTCTTCGCGCAGGCGGCGTTCTGACAGGTCGGTGCTGTTGTAGTCCTTCCCTGATTCGGAGGCACCATAAGCGGCATAATGTTTGACGCATGAGGCTACTCTGCGGCCCTCCGCATCACGGTAGTTCTGGATGCCTCTGACCCACGCCTGGGCGATAGCGGAATTGAGAAAGGCATCTTCCCCACCGCTTTCGGCGATACGTCCCCAGCGCGGATCGCGGCTGACGTCCACCATGGGGGTGTAATTCCAGGTGGTGCCAGTGGCCAGGGCTTCCGCGGTGGTGACCCGTGCCACGGCCTCGATCAATTCCGGGTTCCAGGTGCTGGCCAGGGCCAGTGGGATGGGGAAGATGCTGCGGTAACCGTGGATAATGTCATTGCCCATCAGTACCGGGATGTGCAGACGGCTTTCTTCCACGGCAATATGCTGGTGCTCGTTGATTACTTGGGGCTCGCGAATGCTCAGCAGCGCGCCGATGCGGCCTTCACGGAGGAGTTGTTTGACGTCCTGTTTCCATGATAGATCGGCCTGAACCATCTGACCGACTTTTTCACGCAAAGTCATTTGATCCAGAAGCGCCTGGCAAAAAATCTCCCTTGATTGCGAGGTAGAGGGAACAGTTTTGGGGGTTTCGCGTGAAGACATGGTGAAGAACCTTTCGTAATCGAAGATAATGGCAAAACTGGTTGTTGACAGTCGTTATTTTTTGATATAAAATAA
Source organism: Anaerolineaceae bacterium (assembly GCA_012797695.1). Lineage (GTDB taxonomy): Bacteria > Chloroflexota > Anaerolineae > Anaerolineales > Anaerolineaceae > UBA6107. The sequence goes on from JAAZOQ010000137.1 coordinate 11,357, forward strand.
GTCTTGAAATAACCTCATTAACTATAGCACTTTCTGAATATGTGTCAATACAAATCGCCGGCTTCAGCATTCTTAATAAGGAGCCAGCAGCCACCGTCAGAGGGCAGTCCCTCCTCTCTGACAAACAGCAACGGGTAGCAAATGCGTCAAAATGGAACCTCGTAAGATCATATTGCACAAAGGAGAAAAGAAAGTGAAAAGATTGATGTTCGTCCTTGTTTCGCTCGTCATCGCTGCGAGCATGGCTTTGGCAGGATGTGCACAGGCTACGCCGGCCGCCACCGAGGCTGCTTCCACTGAAGCGGCCGCTGCAACCACTGCGGCCCCGGCTGCTACAGCAGAACCAGTGACCATCCGGGTCATGACCTTCTTCGCTCATGACAACCCCGAGGTGGAAGAAGCGGTAGTCGCTGCTTTCGAAGCTGCTCACCCCAACATCAAGGTTCAACTCGAGCAGACCAGCTACGATGATATCTTCACCAAGTACACCGCTGACGTGGCGGCAGGTACCCCCGCGGATGTGATCTCGATGAACTATGAAAACCTGCGCAAATTCGCTGGTTTGAACGCTCTTGAGCCGTTGAATGACTACGTCACCCGCGATAACTATGACACCAGCATCTATTACGCGAATACGCTGGATATGCACACTGTTGATGGCGTTCTCTATGGTCTGCCCGCTACCTTCTCAGATAACGTGCTCTACTTCAATAAGAGCATGTTCGATGCAGCCGGCATTGCCTACCCTGACAGCAGCTGGGATTGGAACAAACTGATCGAGGTCAGCAAACAGTTCGTCAAAGATACCGATGGCGACGGCGTGACCGATCAGTACGGCTATGGCCCCGCTTGGTGGCCGATGTACCTCTTTGAGTACAACACCAACGTTCTCACCGCTGATGGCACCAAATGTGCTTTGAATACTCCCGAAGGGCTGCAGGCCATGCAGGCTTACGTGGATCTTTCCACCACAGATGGCGTGACCGCCAATGCGGCTGCCCAGGCTTCGCAGGGCGATTATGATCGCTTCATCGCTGGCAAACTGGCCATGTACGATGCCGGCCCGTGGGCGGTAGCTCCCTTCAATCAGAACATCACTTCCTTCACCTGGGATGTGGCTGAGAACCCGGCGGGTACTGTCAAGGGTACCTTCCTGTACAGCAATGCCTACGCTATTTCCGCTGCTTCCACCCAAAAGGATGCTGCCTGGGAGTTCATCAAATTCGCGACCGGTGCCGAAGGCTCGACCATTCGCCAGCAGGGCAAGTTCGAAATCTCCGCGGTCAAGTCAGTAGCTGAATCCATCTTCGTTTCCTCGATGAAGGGGACTTCCCCTGAACATCCTGAGGTCTTCATGGACTCCGTGGCTTTCGGCCAGCGTCTCTCTGAGAACGCCCGCTTCCAGGAAATGATGGATGCCATCCAGCCCGAACTGGATCAGGCTCTCGCCGGTACCAAGACCGTGGAACAGGCAATGAACGATGCCTGCGATGTCGTCAATTCCATGATCGCTGAACAGTAACAGGTAGAATCGCAGTTCTGATTTGCAGACATTTGAGGTGGGAACCTGTTAAAATGAGGTTCTCACCTCTTTTAATGAAAAATCTATGCAATAGATCCGATGCTGGAAGGAAGTGCAGGAGATAACCTATGATTGCAGCAACGCGAAATAAGCCCAGGGTGAACTGGCGGGAAGCCATCTGGGGGTACATTTTGATTGCCCCAGGATTCTTGTTTGTCTTTGCATTTGTATTGATCCCGGTGATCAGCGCTTTCGGCATCAGTTTTACCAACTGGAATCTGATCAATGCCCCGAAATTCGTCGGGATTTCGAATTACGTCAAAATATTCACCGATGCAGTGGCCGTAAAGACCCTGCTCAACACTTTTTACTTTACTTTCGTCAGCGTGCCGGTTTCTCTGGCACTTTCGCTGGTACTGGCAGTGCTGCTGAACCAAAAGATCCGTGGTCTGACTTTTTTCAGGACCGCTTATTACATCCCGGTCATCTCTTCGACGGTGGCAGTGGCCATGGTCTTTCTGTGGATCTTCGATTCGAACTATGGCTTGATGAACCAGTTTCTAGGGCTGTTTGGCATTTCGCCGATCAAATGGTTGACCGATCCGCATTACGCCATGCTGGCGGTCATCATTGTGACCGTCTGGCGCAGCCTGGGCTTCAATATGATCATTTACTTGGCCGCATTGCAGGACGTTCCCAAAGACCTGCACGATGCGGCGGCTATCGATGGGGCAGGAGAAGTGCAAAAGTTCTTCAATATCATCATTCCGCTTATCTCCCCGGCGATTTTCTTTACCCTCATTACCAGCCTCATCAGTTCCTTCCAGAGCTTCGACCTGGTCTATAACATGACCAATGGCGGGCCTGCCCGCGCGACTTACCTGGTGGGCTACTACATCTGGGAACAGGCTTTTAAATATCTGCACATGGGTTATGGTGCTGCCATTTCGTTTGTGCTTTTTTTCGCCATTTTGATCTTGACCATCGTTCAGTGGGTGCTGCGCCGCCGCTGGGTTTATGGGGAGGAGTAAAGAATGAATTCCACTCCGAACGTCTCTCGCAAACATTTCCATCTTTCTTTTAAATGGCTGGTTTACCTGGTGCTGGCCCTCGGGGC
>JAAZOQ010000138.1 GCA_012797695.1 Anaerolineaceae bacterium
ATGACCCAATCGTCCCGGTGATTGCCACCGGCACAATGGGGACGTGGGCGCGCAGGGCCAGAAGTGCAACGCCGGGTTTGCCTTCCTGCAACTGGCCGATCTTGCTGCGGGTGCCTTCTGGCGAAATGCCGACGGCTTTGCCTTCTTCAAGGGCTTTGACTGCGGCACGAAAAGCGCCAAAGTCGGCGGTATCCCGGTCGAGCCAGATGCCATTGGCAGAAACGATAAACCAGCGGATCAAGGGATGCTTGAGATATTTGGTGGTGACCAGCGCGGTCATTTCTGGGCGGTTGGGGATCATGAACAGCACGGGGATGTCCATGCGGCTGAGGTGGTTGGTGGCCACCAGCAGTCCGCCGCTCGAAGGAATATTTTCCACGCCGACAAATTGAGTGTCTGTCAGATGTTTCATTAACCAGCAGATAAGTCTTCTGAGATTGTTGGCTTTCATTACGGTAACGTCCTCCTGGTGACCACTGGCTGTATTAAAGGTTACAACACTAGCTGACAGAAAAGTTACTCTACATCCACATCTGGGGTTTCGATCTTCTTGGTCGGTTTACGCGACTTGAGGGCTTCAACCACAGCTGGGATCAAAGAGATGATCACGATGGCAATCACTACCAGTGAGAAGTGTTCCTTGATGAAAGGAATGTTGCCGAAGTAGTATCCGCCGAAGAGGAACAGGGCCGGCCAGAAAATACCGCCGACTACGTTATAGGAAATGAAATGGCCGTAGGTCATGCGGCCAACGCCAGCCACGAATGGGGCAAAGGTACGGATGATGGGGATGAAGCGCGCCAGCAAGATGGTTTTGCCGCCGTGTTTTTCATAGAACTCATGGGTGCGGTCCAGATACTCTTTTTTGAGGAAGCGGCTTTCTTCGTGAAAAACCTTCGGGCCGATGTAATGACCGATCCAGTAGTTGGCAGTATCGCCCAACACCGCAGCCAATACCATTAACAGGTAGAGTACCTTGATATCCAGCACGTGCTGGGCAGCGATCAGTGCGCCGGCAGCGAACAGGATGGAATCACCGGGCAGGAAGGGGGTAACCACCAGGCCGGTTTCGATAAAGATGACCACGAACAGGATCACGTAAGTCCACATCCCGGTGTCAGACACGATCTGGCCCAGGTAGTGATCCATGTGCAGGACAAAGTCGATAAGAAACGAAATGACGTTCATGCGAGTTCCTTTTTGGGGGAGAGAGTTGTCTTTAAATAGATTGGTTAAGTGTATCAGATAATTGCGGCATCGCCGGGGGAGTTGTGCGTTTGCGCAGGGAGAAGTTGAGGACTATCAGCATGGCTAACATGAATCCAGCCAACCCCAGCAGTACCCAGACGCTGATGGAAGAAGCGGCGCTCAGAAAAGTCGAATTGATCGGCAGCACCAGACTTTGCAGTGCCATTGCCAGGGCAAAGAAATTCCACACCCCGTGCAGAGCGACCATCGCCAGATAGATCAAAGAAAGGCGGCCGAATTTGTTATCCTGCCAGGTCTGTGCCAGGGCCCAACCGCTGATGGCAGTGGTGAGCATGTGCAGCAGGCCGGTACCAACGCGAGCGACCACCGTGGGCAGCCACATGTCCCCGGTCGCGGCTCCAACAATGGTGCTGCTTTCAAAGGCTCCAAAGACAGCGCCGCACACCAGACCAGCAGTGAATCCCTGTGCGGGGGTCAATTTTTTGCCGGCCAGGAACCATACGCCCAGGGGTTTGAACAACTCTTCTGTTAAGGGGATGAGCAGACAGAAGAGCAGACCAACGAACAGGTAAAACTCGGGCTTGCTGAGCAGCGGGGTAAGGCGCATGACGATTGTCGAGAGATTGCTCTCCGTCAGTGATTCGGGATGGCTGAGCAGCGATAAAGCCTGAGCGAATTGGGATTGATGGCTCAACCAGAAATATCCCAGCACACCGGCGATGAGGAAGATGAACATTTCCACGAGGATCGCCAGTTGGGTCGAGACGAAAGCCGAGAAGGTCATCAGTCCCCAGGCGCGCTGTTTGCTGCCAAACTGCAGGCGGTAGGATCCCAGGCTGAACAGGATCACGATGGGCAGCAAGATGGCCAGCAGGCTGACGAGGGCAGCAAGCACTGAGGGCAGGTGCCACGAATCGGCTTCATAGCCGGTATACAGCAGTGCTCCCCACACGATCAGGCCACCCCCCATCCACAGTAAAGTGCTGGTGGTAACGCGGAAAACCGGGGCTTCGTGTCCGCGCAGACGGCGTGCCGCGTAGAAGATTGAAAAGACGGAAAGGGTCAAAAGCAGCAGGCAGATCCATACATAAGAAGGGATCGAGGTCTGATTGAAGATAGACTGAAATTGCTGGTTTTGCGACACCAGATAGATGACCAGCAGCCCCAACAGAGAAAGCAGCGATAAGAGGGAACCAATGATTCCCAAGACAAGTTGCCAGACGCTGCTGTGATCGACTTTGGGTGTTGCCGGTGCCAGAACGGGCAGGGCCGGCGGAAGGGATTGTGGAAGCGGAGGAGGAAGGCTCATTTGACCTCGATGTCGATGGAAAGAATGGGATCAGGGGTAATGGGAACGGCGTCAGTGGCGGGGTTCCGCGGACGCAGGGTCTTGAGCACTTCCATGCCCGAAGTGACCTGCCCGAAGACGGTGTATTTCCCGTCCAGGCTGGGAACGGCGTCATAAGTAATGAAGAACTGCGAGCCGTTGCCGTTGTTGCCGTCATTGGCCATGCCGACCATGCCGGCTTCATCGAAACGCAGATCAGGGGTCAGCTCGTTGGTGAAAGCATAACCTGGGTTCCCCATCCCAGAATTCGAAGGATCACCGGCCTGAGCAATGAAGCCGGGGATGACCCGGTAGAACCCAGAATTGTTGTACCAGCCCTGTTCGGCCAGGAAAACGAAACTGTTGACGGCCCACGGCGCTTTGTCCGCGTAGAGCTCGATGACGATGTCCCCTTTTTCAGTGTGAAGGGTGGCGGTGTACTGCTTGCTTGGATCAATGGTCATCGGCGGGCATTCACTGTAGGCTTTGCCCGGCAGTTTGAAATATTCCACGTCATTGGTGAGTGAGTCCAGACTGTAAGGAGGGGCCACAGGCAGCTCGTTGAAGAAGAGGTAAGGATCGGTGGTTAAAGTGCCGGCGGCCATCAAGGTGTAGGCATTGTTACGTGTCTGCTGGACGTCATCTACCATGGTCTGGCTCAGCATATCGGTCTTGAACTGGGCGGCATCCAACCCCAGCTCAGCGGCCCGTTCGTAAGCCCAGTTGGTGAAATCATCCGTCGAAAGACTGCTCCAGTCGCTTTGTTTGGAATAGAGCTGGTTGGCGAATTGCCAGAATTTGCCTTGAGCCCCGGCGGCATTGGCGGCCTGAGCGGCCAGCAGATCTTTATCGTATTGTTCGCTCAGCGGAAAGTGGCGGAAAACCAGGCGCACTTCGTCAGGATATTTTTTCTGCAGTTGCATTAATAATGTATAGATCTGCGCACTGGCGGAGGATTGGAAATCGCCGTACTCGATAATAGTAATGCTGGCCTGATCAGAACCATAACTCCAATCGTCTGCGGTGGCAGGGGGCATCAAAACCTGCGCGGTCGGATTGGCAGTGGGGACCACGCTGACGACCTGACAGGTGGCCGGGTCACTGGGAGTAATGGCTGTGGTCGGGACGGGAGAAGCGGTGGGAGTCGGGGTGATGGAAGGGAGAGGCGTGATCGTGGGGGTATGGGTGGCCAGGATCTCGGTGGCTGTGGCCGTGGCAGTTGGGGTACTCGCCGGCAGGGCTGAACAGGCAGAGATCAAGAAAATTCCCCCGAGCAGGATCAAGAAAGTCTTCGTTTTGAGCATGATTCTTTCCCTCCCTTGAATTATTGTGGGTGGGCAGCCAGGGCTTGTCTGACCACGTCTTGTATGCAGGATTGTACCATTTCAGGTGCCTGGCTGGCGTCGATGGTGCGCCAGCGCTCCGGTTCGGCTGCGGCCAGTTGATGATAGCCTTCGCGAACCCGTTTGTGGAAGGACAGGGCATAGGCATCCAACCGGTTCCACTCGCCGCCGCTGGTTTGGCGCCGCCGCAGCCCGGTCTCGGCATCCACGTCGAGCAGCAGGGTGAGATCGGGGCGCAGACCACCCGTGGTGAATTTCAGCAGACGGGTCAGTTCTTCCAGATCCACGCCGTGTCCATAACCCTGATAGGCCAGGGTCGAGTCGGCATAGCGGTCGCTGATGACCACCACTCCGCGCTGCAGTGCCGGGCGCAGTACTTCCTCGACGATCTGGGCGCGCGCGGCACAGAAGAGCAGAATCTCGGTGCGCGGGTGCATTGAGGTATTGCCCAGTTTCATGATGACCTGGCGGATCTGGTCGCCGATGTTGGTACCGCCTGGTTCACGGGTGGTCAAAACCTCATATCCCTGACTGCGAATAAATTCTGCCAGAGCGGGGATTTGCATGGACTTGCCGCTGCCATCGGGCCCTTCGAGTGTGATGAACATGACACCTTCTTATTCGCGAAAGATGCGAACCCTGCGATTGGGTTCTTTGCCGTAAGACTGCGAGACCAGGTTGGCCTCACGCGCCATTTCGTGCTGGATGCGGCGCATGCTGGCGGCCGCAGGGGGCAGGTCTACCCAGTGCTGACCGCTCAAAACGGCCTGAATAGCCGATTCAGTTTCGTTGACAACCTCATCGTAACCGGCTGTATCCAAACTGCGGGTGATGTTGAACATTTCGGCCAGGGATTGCTCCATTTGATTGATGGTGTTGGCACGCAGTACATAAATGGGAATCCCGCGGCTTTCGGCGTCCATAAGGGGCTCCTGGTGCGAGCGGTAATAAGTACGCAGGGTCATTACGGCATCCGCCTCGGTGGCATCCCGCGTGATCTGGGCATTTAGCCCCAGCCGGCGGGCAGCTTGCTCCAGCCGATTGCGCGCGACTCCATAAGGATAGATGCGGATGACACGCCGGCCTGGAAGTATCGAGGCAGGTTGGGCTTCGACACCATTGCCATATACTGCGCGCGGTGCACTGGCTTTGCGGGCCTGCCGCGGAAATTCCGCGTCGGGAGCAGCGGCAGGTTCTTCGAAGCCGTTGCTGTAGGTGCGCCGCGTCCCTTGCGAAGGGGAATGATTGCTGGCCGCGGCCGGGCGTTGCGCCTTTTCGATGTGAATTTCATCGTTGCCATCGCGGTAACGCAGCTCTGGCGTGATCGGGTAGCCGCGGACGAGGGTATCCACCGCAGCGGCCACGTCGGGATGCACCACCAGTCGGTCGCGTTCTTGCAGTTCGATGAGCACGTCAAAAGTCGGCGGGCTGCGCCGCTCGAGCACGGTTTTTTGGGTACCGCGGCGGCGGGCTTCTTCATCAGATAAGGTAACTGACTCAATCCCTCCCACCAGGTCCGACAGGGTAGGGTTGAGCAGCAGATTTTCGAGGGTGCGCCCGTGTGCGGTGGCCACGAGCTGTACGCCGCGCTCGGCGATGGTACGGGCGGCCATGGCTTCCAGTTCACGCCCAATCTCATCGATGATGATGACCTCGGGGTTGTGGTTCTCGACGGCTTCGATCATCACCTCGTGCTGCAGCGAGGGGGTAGCCACCTGCATGCGGCGGGCTTTGCCGACGGCCGGGTGCGGCACATCGCCATCCCCGCCAATTTCATTCGAGGTGTCCACGATGATGACCCGTTTATTTTCGGCCAGAATGCGCGCGGATTCACGCAGCATGGTGGTTTTGCCGATGCCCGGTTTGCCCAGCAGCAGAATGCTTTTGCCGGATTCCACCAGGTCCTGGATGATATCGATCGTGCCATACACGGCGCGGCCGACGCGGCAGGTGAGACCAACAATGGTGCCGTGGCGGTTGCGGATGGCCGAAATGCGGTGCAGGGTGCGTTCGAGCCCGGCGCGGTTATCGGCATCGAATTCGCCAATGCGGGAGACTACCTGATCGATGTCAGCGCGGGTGACTTCGTCCTCGCTCAGGGCCAGTTCACGGTCCACAAACCGGGCCATGGGCAGGCGCCCCAGGTCAAGGACAATCTCGAGTAATTTATCGCTGTTGTTGGCGGCTTCCAGCGCTTTGACGATGCGCGGAGGCAGAACGGCCATCAAGGCGTGCAGATCATCGGTAATTCGTTTTTGCGTCATAGATTCTATTATCCATCCAAATGAAAAACACCATTATTTTGGCGGCTCGACAAATTTTTGAGTGATGCTGGCCGAGGTTTCGGTCTGCTGCTGCGTATACGGCAAGCGGCGCGCAGCCGCGGATCTGACCAGCAACGGCAGGGTCAAGTGGCGCACCAGCAGGGCGGTATGTTCAGCGCTGGTGGCCTGAATCTCTTCCAGAAATGGGGTCAGCCAGGCCTGATACGAGCGCATCTGTAGATAGACGGGGCGCCCCAGCCCCTGAAAGATACGTGCCAGTTCCTGCAGCAGTTCGCGCGGCGCGGGGGCGGCGGGGTGAACGACGGGTTTCAGATAAATGCCGTTCGGGCCGCTGTCGCTTTCGACGTAGGCGCTCAGTTCACCGTTATTGCGGCTGATCAGGCGATGGATGTCCGCACCGGAATAAGGTTCGGTGGTTTGTACCAGCGGAGGCACCAGCGTCTGGTAGAGGGTGTGCACATTGGGTTCATCCTCGGCGGTCATGCGTTCCCACAGGTATTCCTGCGGTTCCGCGGCGGGGAGTTTGGCGGGGAACTGCCATACCGTTTCCCAGCCGTAGATCGAAAAGGCGTTGTGACGCACCTCCTCGAAGGCCGGGTCTGATTCTTTACATTCGGCCAGCAGATTGATGGCTTCCATTTCCCCGGCGCGCAGGGTTAACTCGTCCAGCAGTTCGCTGGCGGCGAGGGCTGAAGAATTTTCCCCACTGGTCATGAAAGTCAAATGGGCGGAGCGTTTCCCGCGGGAATGCTGCACCTGACCCATCCGGTCAGGCTTGCCGTTCTTTCCGGTGCACACGGCAGTGAAGCTTTCATCACTGATGCTCAGGTGGGAGGCCACTGCCGAAAAACCCAGCGGGTTCCCGTGTGTGAGCATCAGTGAATTATCCAGACAAGAAATGTGGTTCCGGTAATGAACCAGCCAAAATAGATCGTGCCAGGCAAACGAACGAACGCTTATTTTGCAAGCTCCATAAAATAGCGGTGGAAGCGGTCGTCCGCAGTCAGCTCAGGATGGAAAGAGGTGGCCAGCAGATGCCCCTGTTGAGCAGCCACGATACGTCCATCTTCCAGTTGCGAGAGCACTTCCACACCTTTGCCCACACTCTCGATCAGAGGCGCGCGGATGAAGACCGCGTGATAGGGAGGGTTGGCTTTTTCTTGGCTGAACGCTGCAATTGGCAGGTCCACTTCGAAGCTGTCGACCTGGCGGCCAAAAGCATTGCGTTCCACCACAATATCCATCAACCCCAGCAGGGGTTGATTTCGCCGTGCATCCTTCGAAAGAAAGATGGCACCGGCACAGGTACCCCAGATGGCGTGATCTTTGCCAAACTGGCGTAAAGGTTCCATCAGGCCAAATTCGGTGGCCAGTTTCCCGATGGTGGTAGATTCACCGCCTGGGATGATCAGGCCGTCCAGTCCCTCCAAATGGCGGGGCAAACGCACCTGTACCACTTCACTACCGAGTTTTTCGAGCATGACCTGGTGTTCAGCAAAGTCGCCCTGTAATGCCAGGACACCAATTTTCATAATGAATTACCAGCCTCTGGTTGCAATTTTTTCCTCTTCAGGCATGGAAGAGATCGAACGGCCGACCATCGGTTCACCCAGGTTGCGGCTGACTTCAGCCAGAATCTGGGGATCATTGTAGTTGGTGGTGGCTTTGACGATGGCCGCGGCACGTTTGGCCGGGTCGCCGGATTTGAAGATACCGGAGCCCACGAAGACGCCGTCCACACCGAGCTGCATCATCAGGGCAGCATCTGCAGGGGTGGCAATGCCGCCGGCAGCAAAGTTGACCACGGGCATGCGGCCCAGTTTGCGGGTCTCCATGACCAGTTCGTAGGGGGCCCCGATCTCTTTAGCAAAGGCCATGACTTCTTCTTCGGGCATGTTCTGCAGACGGCGAATCTCGCCGAGCACGGTGCGCGCATGGCGTACGGCTTCGACCACATCGCCGGTGCCGGCCTCGCCTTTGGTGCGGATCATGGCCGCGCCTTCGCCGACACGACGCAGGGCTTCACCCAGATTGCGGCAGCCGCACACAAACGGCACTTTGAAATCGTGCTTGTTGATGTGGTGGGCTTCATCCGCCGGGGTCAGCACTTCTGATTCATCGATGTAGTCGACGCCGATGGCCTCAAGAATTTGGGCTTCGACAAAATGACCAATGCGGCATTTCGCCATCACGGGGATGGTGACCGCGTTTTCGATCTTCATGATAAGCTCAGGGTCACTCATGCGGGCCACGCCGCCATCGGCGCGGATATCCGCCGGGACGCGTTCAAGCGCCATCACAGCGCAGGCGCCGGCGTCTTCAGCGATCTTGGCATGCTCCGGGGTGACCACGTCCATGATCACGCCGCCCTTGAGCATCTGGGCTAACCCCTTCTTCACTTCAAAGGAACCTACTTTCTGTTCCATCTGCTTCCTCCTGCTACATAGTTTTTAAAACACTGCACTCCCATGAGGGCAGTCTGATTATCCAATGTGATTCTACCACGTGCCCTATTTTGGAGCAATGCGGGCGGAATTGCACCGCCTTATTAAAGTAAAAAGCCTCCGGTTGGGTCCGGAGGCGAAGAAAATCAATTTGCAGATTAGCTGATTTTTTCGAATTTGCTTCCCGGGCAGCCGCAGATGGGGCAAACTTCGGGAGCGGTGCGGGCGTGGGTATAACCGCACACGGGGCAGATGTAATAGTCGTAGCTTTCACCTTCTTTGCCCAGATTCTCGAGGGCAGCGCGGTACAGCTCTTCGTGGATCTTTTCGACTTCGTTGGCATAGTTGAAGGAGCGCAGGGCTTTCTTATCCCCTTCGGCTTCAGCATCCTTGATGAAGGCAGGATACATTTCGCTGTTTTCGTAATGCTCGCCCGCAATTGCGGTCTTGAGGTTTTCTTCGGTGGATTTGATCTCACCGGCGGCACGGAAGTGATTGTGAGCATGCACTGTTTCGGCAGCGGCAGCGGCACGGAATAATTTGGCAGCCTGCGGATATCCATCTTCGTCGGCTTTCTTGGCGAAAGCTAAATATTTGCGATTGGCCTGGCTTTCACCCGCGAAGGCAGCCATCAAATCGTCATAAGATTTGCTCATATAGAATGCTCCTTTTTCTATGTTATTTGGTCGAATTAAAGATACATCACATTTGAAATTCGCGCAATAGATTCAGATTAATTTCGGGTGAATCTACCCAGTATTCCCTTGACATGACGGCAAAGTAAAAATACAATGATACAATAATACAATGATACAATTTGAACAGGAGGAGAGAATGTGAACCCACTTTATTTTGTCCTTGACCTTCGTTCGGGGGTTCCCATTTATGTGCAGATCGTCGAACAGGTGCAGCAGCTCGTTGCCAGCGGAAAATTGAAACCGGGCGATCAGTTGCCCACGGTGCGCCAGCTGGCGTCAGAACTGCGCGTCAATTTCAACACGGTGGCACGGGCGTACCGGATGCTCGATGAGGCCGGGATTATTTCGACCCAACAGGGGCGGGGAACGTATATTCTCGACGCCGCCGCTGCCGGGCTGGGCGATTGGCTCGAACGGGAAACCCTTGAGGTTCAGGTGAATCGTTTTCTTGTTGATCTGCTGCAGCAAGGCTTTTCACTGCCGCAGATTCGCGAAACACTGGAAAAGAAATTGAAAGAAGTGAAGTAGTTCTATTTTTTATGGAGGAAAAGATGTCTCATAGAATTCGTATGGATCAATCTGCTGCCAGCAGCGACCCGGTATCTCCTGTTGCTTCTGGCACTGCGCAGACGCGTGCTGGAAAGGATAGCCTGGAAGCCAGTCACATCAGCCCCATCGCTTTGTTCGTCTTTCTGGTCATTCTGACCGCGGATGTAATCCTGGCGGTTATTCTGGATGGTCGGGGTTTCTCGGATGACTTCATTATGAAGTTCTTTCTGCCGGTGCTCCTGGTGGCCTGTTATTTTCTTTTTGCCATCAAGATGGCACGCCAGTGGGAAAAAGCTGTGGTGCTGCGCTTTGGCCGGATGCAGGGTTTGAGAGGCCCGGGAATTTTCTGGATCGTCCCCATTATCGACTCGGTAGCTACCTGGATCGACCAGCGCGTGATGGTGACTCCCTTCTCGGCCGAAAAAACGCTAACCCGTGATACTGTGCCGGTGAATGTGGATGCTGTTCTGTTCTGGATGGTCTGGGATGCCGAGAAGGCCGCCCTGGAGGTGGAGAACTATTACAACGCGATTGCCTGGGCTTCACAGACAGCCCTGCGCGAGGTCATTGGCCAAATGAGTCTGGCCGAGATTCTGATCGGCCGCGCCAACATGGATGCTCAGCTGCAGAAGATCATCGACGAGCGCACCACTCCCTGGGGCATCACGGTGCAATCCGTTGAGATTCGCGACGTGGTCATCCCCACCGATCTGGAAGATGCCATGAGCCGTCAGGCACAGGCCGAACGCGAACGCCAGGCCCGCATTATTCTGGGAGAATCCGAGAAGCAGATTGCGACCAGCTTTGCTGAAGCTGCCGATGCTTACGCCAACAACCCGACCGCATTGCACCTGCGTGCCATGAACATGCTCTTTGAAGGTTTGAAGGACAAGGGTGCTCTGGTCATCGTCCCCAGCAGTGCCGTGGATACCATGAACCTGGGCGGCATTGCCGGAATCTCCAGCCTCGCCAAAGAAAAACTGGCGGAGGATAAAAAATAGTCAGTCTGGCCGGGAGGAAGATAATCCCTCTCGGTCGCCTGAGGTAAAAACGTTTCACGTGAAACGTTTGTGAATTGGATATCGATGAAATGGATCAAGAAATGAGTGAAATCAACGCAATCGAAATTACCGGTCTGACCCATCGCTTTGGGGAGCGAACGGCCCTGAATGACCTGAGCTATTCCGTGCGCCGCGGGGAAATCTTTGCCCTGCTGGGCCCCAATGGGGCGGGGAAAACCACGACCATCCGTTTGCTGAATGGCCTGTACTCTCCCAGCGCCGGGTCGATCCGGGTGCTGGGGTTCGATCCCCAGACGCAGGGGCAGGAAGTTCGCTGCCGTACCGGGGTGCTGACTGAGACCAACGCGCTGTACGAACGTCTCAGTGCGCGCCAGAATCTGCACTTCTTTGGTACTCTCTCGGGAATGCCCGGGGCAGAATTGCGCTCGCGCATCGAGGAAATGCTGACTTTTTTTGGCCTGCAGAGCCGCGCTGACGAGAAAGTGGGAACCTTCAGCAAGGGTATGAAGCAGCGCCTGGCGCTGGCCAGGGCCGTGCTGTCGCGTCCGCAGATTCTCTTTCTGGATGAGCCTACTTCCAGTCTGGACCCCGAGTCGGCGCAGCAGGTACACGAGCTGATCCGTTCGGTAGGGCAGCAGGATGGGCATACGGTCTTTCTGTGCACCCATCACCTGGACGAGGCACAGAAGCTGGCCGACCGCGTGGCCATTCTCAATGCCGGGAATCTGCTGGCATTGGGCACGCTGGAAGAACTGGCGCGTCAATTCAACCCCGGCTTGTGGGTCAATATTGACCTGGCGCAGCCTCTCTCTGCCCCCCTCGCATTGGGCGATTTCCGCGGGGTGGTGCAGGTGAAGCAAGCCGAACAACACCTGGAAGTGCAGGTGGAATCCGAGAAGGTCATCCCGGCGTTGGCAGCGGAACTGGTACGCCAGCAGGCGCAATTGCTCAGCTTTCAGCCGAACAAGGTGACACTGGAACAGATTTATTTTCAATTACAGGAAAATGTCAGGGAAGGGAAAAAATGAACTGGAGAACGATTCGAGCGATTGCTCAAAAAGACCTTTACGAGGCGCGTCAGAATAAGTCGGTCTGGCTGCCCATCATGATTGTTCCGCTGGTCTTTATATTGATACTGCCGGCGGTGATCCTCATCATGGCGGGCAACCCTGAGATTGCTGCCAGCATGAACTCCGATCCTGAGACGGCCAAGATGATCACCCTGCTGCCGGCTTTCATGCAGTCCATGATCGCCGGGTTAAATACGGCGCAATCCATGGTGGTGCTGTTTTTGGGTTATTTCTTTGCCCCGTTCTTCTTGATTCTGCCCATCATGTTTGCCACCGTCATTGCCTCTGAATCCTTTGCTGGGGAGCGTGAACGCAAGACCATTGAGGCCCTGCTGTACACCCCCGCCAGTGATGCGGAGTTGTTTCTGGGCAAGGTCATGGCCTCGTTTGTCCCGGCCATCCTGATCACCTGGGCCAGCTTCCTGGGCTATATCCTCGTCCTGAATGGGGCAGGTTACCCGATCATGGGCAGGCTGTGGTTCCCCATGACAAGTTGGTATCCGATGATCTTCTGGATGTCCCCGGCGCTTTCTCTGCTGGGGGTAGCGGCGACCGTACTCATTTCGTCGAAGATGCAGACCTTCATGGGCGCGTACCAGACCAGTGCTTCTCTCGTGGTGTTGGTGATTGCCCTGATGGTAGGGCAGTTCACCGGGGTACTGGCGCTCAGCCCGCTGGTGGGAATGCTGGTGGGGCTGGTCCTCTGGTTGGTAGATGTCTTGCTGACCGTGCTGGCCGTCAAGAGCTTTAATCGCAGCAAGATCCTGGCCTCGGAAGTCTGAAATGTTTCACGTGAAACACTGATCTGTTATTTTTTTGGAGAAATCTACTGGAGAAATGGAAGTTTGAGATGGAAAAGAATGTTTTGTTGACTTTGATGTATATTCTGGCTGTGGTGATCGAGATCGGCGTGCCGCTGACGCTGGCGATCCTGGTGGTGAAAAAGATGAAAGCCTCCTGGGGGGTGGTGCTGACCGGTGTACTGACCTTCATTGGCTCTCAGGTAGTGCATCTGCCCATTCTGCAGGTGCCGACGCTGCTCTACAAGGCCGGGGTGATTCACCTGCTGCCGCAGCAGTGGCCGATCTGGGCTTACGCGCTGTATCTGGGTATTCTGGCCGGACTGTGCGAAGAAACTGCCCGTTTGATCGGTTTCAAGGTGCTCAAGCAGAAGGCTAAGGACTTCAAGGCCAGCCTGGCGTTGGGGATCGGGCATGGCGGAATCGAGAGTGTCATCATCGGTTTTGTGGTGCTGGCTTCTCTGCTCTCCGCTTTGCTGTTCAATCCGCAGGCGCAGCAGGCTGCCGGGATGTCCGCGGATACGCTGGCAATGGCGCAAACTCAGATCGAGGCTTTCTGGGCAACACCGTGGCATCTGCCGCTGGCGGGTGGGGTGGAGCGCTTGACAGCGATCGCTTCGCACCTCCTCATGACCATCCTGGTCTGGAAGACGGTGGCACGCGGCAAGGCCTGGGGCTATCCGCTGGCCGTGCTCTATCACACCGTTCTGGATGGAGCTTCCGTCTGGCTGGGCGCGCTGGGCCTGACCAGCTGGCAGTTGGAAGGTTGTCTGTCTGTCTTCTTCGTGGTGAGCGTCGTGCTGATCTGGCGCTTCTGGGTGGGCGAGAAGAAAGCCGCCGCTGCGGAACCTGCTGCTCCAGATCCCGTGGCCCCAGCCGCCTGAAAACGTAAAATTGAACTCAAAGGGCAAAAGAGACTCTCTTTTGCCCTTTTTTGTTGATTTGTGGAGATTTGATACGAGAACTGGCAGGTTTTCACAAATGAGCATATACTTTATTCTGACCCTGGTTAGCGGGGATCCTATGTACTTTTTGTGAGGTTGTCATGGTAATTAATTGGGCTGTGCTGGCATCTTATGCCTTCGCGATTATTATCGAAGTCGGTCTGCCAATAACCCTGGGTGTATTGTTGATGCGCAAATATAAGAACATCTGGGTGCTGGTGGTAACAGGGATGATCGCTTACGCGGTTGCCGAACTCATTCACATTCCGGCACTCAATGGTCTTTCCACTTTGTTTAACAATGGAACGCTGCCGATCCCTTCGAAGCAGTGGATTCCTTTGCTGAATGGCCTCATTGTGGGTGTGCTGGCAGGTTTGCTCGAGAACATCACCCGGTGGGTGGGCCTGCGTGTAAACAAGGATACGGCTCAACCTTTCCGCGGCGCGATTGGTCTGGCCGTTGGTTTTGGCGGCGTGGAGCTGGCGCTGGCGGGTGTCTTGCTGGCGGTGGCTGCGGGCAAGCTGGTCTTCTACAACGCCGGTGCCGCAATCAGCGGAGGAGCTTCCACCGATACCGTGCAGGCCATGCTTTCTCAGATCAGCAGCTTCTATGCCACTCCCTGGTACTATCCGTTGCTGACCCTGTTCGAACACCTGGTGACCTTTACCGAGCAGTTTGTTCTGGCGATCATGGTCTGGAAAGTCGTTTCGCAGGGCAAGATGCTCTGGCTGCTGTGGGCCTTTCTGTATGAGGTGGTCAGCGATGGCGTGGTTACTTTCCTCTCGGGGATGGGCTGGGGCTTGTGGCAGATCGAAGGCGTTCTCGCGCTCTTCCTGGTTCTGAACGTGCTCTTGTTCTACTTCTTCTGGAATGACGAAGGTGGACTCGACAGCGAACCTGAGGAAGACGAAGATGAGGATGATGGCGACGATGACGATGACGAAGAGGAAGACGACGAGGACGATGCCGAATCTGATGAGGATGACGCGGAGTTCGAAAAAGAGGCCTGATCTTCTCGATCACTTAAATTCAAAGCGGAGCG
>JAAZOQ010000139.1 GCA_012797695.1 Anaerolineaceae bacterium
CTTTGCCAACACAAATCCATAACGCCGCGGCGATTTCCCCCCTTGCACTGCCTGACCTTTAAAAGCGTAACCACGGTTACACTTTCTTTCTCCCCTCAATGCCCATCGTGACCCGGCCGCGTCGCTGTTCTTTCACTCTCCACAACACAATTGCGGACCCGGTATTCATGCAGTCCAAAGAGATTGCCGCGGGGCCGCGGTCGCAATCTTTGCCGCACCCACCAGCAAAAAAACCTTTAAAAAGAAGTCCTTTTTAAAATAAATATTTTTAGGCCAGTGTTTCCTCATCCCGCTTTTCCTCCCTCCCCGGCCCACCCGACAGGGCCCATTTCCCGGCAGCGTCCGGTGCTGCAAGCCTCTCGGGAAAAGTAGCGTCAATGCGGCTTGCCACACCGGACAGGCAAATACTCATGTGCAGCAGGTTGGAGGCCTTCTCGGCTCTCCTGACGAATCTAGAGGCGACCCTTATTTCTGCTTCCGATTCTTCCCAGGGGCGACCCTTGTTTGAGGGGACTTTTTCGGTATAATTGGCAGAGGCGACCCTAACATTAATAAGAAGTGATTTTTTTGCTTCCGGTTTTCGGGGCCGTAAAATGGAAAGTGTCATGCAGGTATTTGCCTTCGCCAATCAAAAAGGTGGGGTCGCCAAAACGACCTCTGCCGTGACCCTGGCCGCCGGACTGGCGCGGCGCAATCACCGCGTCTTGCTCGTCGACCTCGATCCGCAGGGACAGGCGGCGCTGCTGCTGGGCTTACCCAAAGAGCCCGGCGTTTACCGCTTCTTCGGGCTGGAAGAACCGCTGGCCGACCTGGTGCGCCCGGCCCGTCCGCACCTCGATCTGCTGCCCGGCGATAAGAGCAGCGAGAAAGTTAAACGCCAGCTCACCTTTTTGGAAAACAAAAACACCATCCTGCAGGAACATCTGCAGAACTGCGGCTACGAAGTCGTGATCCTGGATCTGGCCCCCTCGCTCGACATTCTGCACCTCAACGGACTGGCCGCCAGCGACTGGGTCATCATCCCGACCCGGCTGGACCGGCTCTCGATCGACGGTGTCCAGGAAATTCTGCTGACCCTGGCCGAGCTCTGCCAAGCCGGAAAGTGTTACCGCGGTTACACTATTTTGCCGACTTTCTTCGAACGCTCGACCAAAGAAACCTTGCTGCAGTTCCGGGAGCTGGCCAACACGTTCTCGGACCATCTGTGGCCACCGATCCCGCAGGACGCCGCGGTGCGCAGTGTGTCGGCACAGGGAAAAACCCTGTGGGAAGTGTCCCGGGCCACCCCGGCAGTTAAGGGCATCAAGAGCGGCCGCTCATACCTGGGCGGATATCTGCAGGTACTCGACCGAATGGAGGAATTGCTCGATGGCCAAGAAAAATGAAAGCCGCCCCATTACCCTGGACCCGGCCGTAGCCGAGCTGCTGGCCGGCATGGAAAAGCGCCAGGCCGAAGCTCAACTGCCACGCCCGGAACGGGAACGGCTGCTCAAAGAACGCATCAAGATCCAGGCCCGCCGCGAACAAAGGGCTACCTACGATCTGCCGCCGCAGCTGCGCAAGGCCATTCAGGAACTGGCCGAGGAATTACGTCTGCCGCAAAGCCAGCTGGTTACCCTGGCCTTGATCCGTTTTCTGCAAGCGTATAAAAATGAAGAGGTCGATCTAGCTCAATTCAAAGAACCTTCGCGAAGTCCGCGTTATGATTGGAACCTGGTGCTGGCCAAAGAACTGCGTTCACTGGAAAAGAAAAAGAAGAGCGGGGATTAATCTCTTCAGTCGTTTAAGTCGTTAATTAAGTAGTGAATAGAAACAGGTGCGATTTCTGCATTCAGGAGACGTGCGTCTTTTGCACTCTTCAGGTGGGCGAACTTTGCACCCTGGCCGCCTTAAAGAAAATA
Organism: Anaerolineaceae bacterium; assembly: GCA_012797695.1. Taxonomy (GTDB): domain Bacteria; phylum Chloroflexota; class Anaerolineae; order Anaerolineales; family Anaerolineaceae; genus UBA6107. Next base: position 1,902 of record JAAZOQ010000139.1, read on the forward strand.
TTTCCGGCTGGCCTGTGGGCAGGTTAAGCATCCCGGCCAGAAAGCGGATTTTGCCTCTTGGCCTGATAGAAATTAACGCATTCAGGCCAGAATGTAAATATTGCCTGCAGGCCTGAATGAAAATTCTACCTTCTGGACTTCACCCTGAAAACAGGTCATAATGAAAAAAATGAGTCCATTTAAGGAGCGAATGCGCTCAGTGTTATTCCATCTGGCAAAAACAAAAACGGGGGGATTGGGATACGCTGGGGAGTTTCACATCTGAGTTCATGGCTGCCCGTCGAGCGCCTGTATGAATCTGCTGCCGTGTTGGTCTTCTACCACCCACGGCCGGTTTATCCGGTGCATGTGTTGATCGTTCCCAAACAACCAATCAAATCGTTGCTGGATCTTCATGAGGGCCAAACGGAACTAATGAAAGAGGTATTGCTGGCTGCGCAAGCGGTGATTTGCCAGCTAAACCTCGAAGAGTCGGGTTATCGACTGATCGTCAACGGGGGAGCCTATCAAGAAGTCGAACTGTTGCATTTTTATTTGATCTCAGAGGAATCTATAAAAGAGTAACCGCGGTAACACTTGCCGCAGTTACTCTTTGTGGAAAGAAAGGAATTTAACCCTGCGACAGGGTCACTTTCGCAAAGATGCGCTTCTTTTTCTGCAGGCGCGACAGGGCGCTGGTGATGCGTACGGCGGCGCCGTATTTCTGATCGAAGAGGGACCTGACGGCGGCGATGGTCTCCGCGGATTCGACGAAGGAGACTTCCGCGTCGTGCCAGTCGCCGGTCACTTCACCGTTCATGCGGCAGGGAGCTACTTTGGCGGTGTTGTCGTGGCGCAGGCGCTTGACCTTGCCGGAATCGGAGCGGGTCAGGAAGAAGAGCAGGCCGCCAGATTCGACGAACCAGACCGGCGTGCGGATGGCTTCGCCGGAGCGCCGGTAGGTTTCGAGGCTCATATATTTTTCTTCATTGAATGCAGAACTGGGAAGGGTCGTTGAATTCATAGAATCCTCCTATAGGTTCTTTCCTATAATACAGGCATTTCACTGGAATTTCATTAGAAATGCGACCTATTTTGGGGGATTCACTATAAAAAGAGAAATTGTTGAGTTGCGTATAGATTAATAGCTTCTCAAACCAGAATGCCGCGCAGGTAGATCTCGATGTTGTCCTGCAGGGCCGCGTTTGATTGATCCGTAGACTCGGGCGGTTTGCCGAGCAGCATCTCGTTCATGTGGAAGGAGTAGAAGAGGCCAAAGAAGGCGCGCAGCAGGCTTTCACTGGAGAAGGTCTTGACCACGGCCGGGTCCCGCTGCAGGCGCTGGGTGAAGCTTTCGAGGCGAGCGCTGACCTCGGGGTAGGCGGCCTGCAGGTGCCGGCCCTGGAACTCAACGACGTCGATGAACGTCAGCTTAATCAGGTCGGGGCGGGCCGAAAGGGCCGTCACCAAACGGCGGGCCGCGGTGCGCACCAGATCGGCGGCGCTGCCGGCCTGGGTGTTTTCGAGCGCCAGCACCAGGATAAGGTAGGGGTTGTAGGCTTCGAAAACGGCGCGGAAGAGATCGTCTTTGCCGGGGAAGTAAGTGTAGAGGGAGCCCAGCGCCATGCCGGATTCTTTCGATATCTGCCGCATGGTGGTGCCGTGAAAACCCTGTTCCAGAAACAGGCGATGGGCGGCGGCCACGATTGCCTTGCGGGCATGGTCCGGGTTGGGGTGTTTGATTTCTGAACGTTCGTTCATTGTGGGCTCCAGTTCTCGATAACTTATCCTCAATAAAGAAAGATTAAGTAAATTATAATCAAGAGAGGAATTGAATGGAGGAATTATGCAGATGAAAAAGATGAAAATTTTGGACGGAGTATTGTCTCTGGCTTTGTTGGCCGGGTGTATCCCGGTGGTGGCCACCAGCACCCCCGCCAGTCACACGGTGGATGAACCGACCCAAACCCCGCAGGTGATCGTGGTCACCTCTACCCCTGAAACCCCACAGGTGATCGTCATTACCGCCACCCCGGAACCGGCAACTGCCACCCCTGAAGTGCCCACGGCTACCGAGACGACTGCAGTGCAGACCACCCTCAATATCACCAGTGTAGCTGACAGCGGCAACGGCAACGTGGTGGTCAACTGGGACGCCAGCGGTGACTTCCCGGCGGGCTTCCAGGTGGTCTGGTCGAGTACCAGCCAGGAGCCGAGCTTCCCGACGGATTCTTCCACCTACGTGAGCGATCCGAACGCTCGTTCGGCCACATTCCACGGCAGTGCGAATACGCTGTACTTCGTGCGCGTGTGCCGTTACGCAAACAGCGTCTGCGACGTGTACAGCAACCTGGGCTACGTGGCCGTTTTTGCGCCGACGCTGGCCCCCACCGCCAAACCGGCAGTGCCTTCCAGCGGCACCCCGGCGGCGATTTCTCCGTACATTTACATTACCTATATGAAGAGTGCCGGCTACGGTGCGGCGGTCATCTACTGGAAGGCTTACGGCACGTTTGACCACGGTTTCAAGATCCTCTATGGCACCGACCCGGATAATCTCTCTTATGGTGAATCCAAGTCTTTCGATGTAAAAAACGGTACCTACCGGGTCTTCACTGTGACCGGCCCTTACTACACCAAGTTCTACTACCAGATGTGCCGCTTTACGGGCACCAGTTGTGACCTGTATTCCAACGTTTACTCCTTCACCCTGAGCGGCCCCAATTAAATTTCTGATCTGTTTTTCAGAGGCCCTTCGGAGACGTAACCCCGAAGGGCTTTTTTATTCCAGCCCGGCGCGGGGATAGGTATAATCGAAGGAACGAAAGAGGTCATTGCCATGAGTATCGATCCGAGGACAGGTTTGTATTTCGAAGAGTACGGGCAGCAAAATCCGCGCAGCATCGTTTTTCTGCACGGCGGCGGCATCGCTGGCTGGATGTGGCGCTATCAGGTGGAATACTTCAAGAGCAGCTACCATTGTCTGGTGCCCGATCTGCCCGAGCAGGGACAAAGTACCGGGGCGGGTCCATTTTCGATCGACGGCGCCGCGGATAGCATCGCCGAATTCATCCGCGGTCAGGCCCATGACGGCCGGGCCAACGTGGTGGGTCTCTCAGAGGGAGCGGTGGTGGTCGTGGCCCTGCTGAGCCGCCATCCCGAAACGATCGATCACGCCGTTTCGAGCAGCGCCATTTTGCGGCCGCTGCCGGGTGGGGGGCTGTACAGCGAAAAGGCCCTGCGCTGGACGTACCGCTGGTTTATGGCCCCATTCAAGAATAATGACGGCTACATCCGGCTCAACATGCGCAGCTCGGCAGGGGTGGCGGAGGAATTTTTTACCGATTTCAAGCGAAGCTTCCAGCAGACCACGGAAGACGGCTTTGCCAATATGCTGAGCAGCGCCATTAGTTATCGGCTGCCGCCTCATCTGGGGGAAGCCAACGTGCCGGTGCTGGTGGTGGTGGGTCAGCGGGAGTACCGGCAGATGATCGATTCTGGCCGCGACCTGGTGCAGGCTCTGCCTCAGGCGCGCGGGGTGATGGTCACGCTGGGGAAGGGCTCCTCGCTGGCCAAGGAACACAACTGGGCCATGACGGCCCCGCAGCTTTTCAATACCACGGTGGGGGCCTGGATCGAAGATCAGCCGCTGCCGGCGGAGCTGCTGAATCTGGAATGATCAGGAGGGGAGCTATGAAGCACACTTTACGCTGGATTACTTTAGGCAGTCTGTTCTTCTTTATGACCATTGCCGCTGGGGCAGTGATTGCCATGGCCGGCGGTCGGCCGCTGCCGATGGCGGTGACGTTCGTGAGCACCCTGGCCTGTTTTCTTTTCTCCCTGCTGCACGCCGGTCAGCATCTGGGCTGGCGCCCGGCGCTGGTCTTGCTGGGGCTGTGCTTTGCCATTGCCCTGCTGTTCGAGAGCCTGGGGGTCGCGACTGGCTGGGTGTACGGCCCTTATCATTATTCCGCGCAGTTGGGACCGAAATTCTTGGGGCTGGTGCCCTACCTGATCCCACTGGCCTGGTTCATGATGATGTACCCGTCTTACCTCATGGCCCGGCGGTTGCTGCCGCTGCTGCGCCTGCGCTGCGGCTCCGGGCTGGCCCTGGCCGCTCTGGCCGGCCTCATCATGACCGGCTGGGACATGACCATGGACCCGCTGATGGTGCAGAGCGGGCGCTGGGTTTGGGAAGTGAATGGGGCTTACTTTGGCGTGCCGGTGCATAACTTCATCGGCTGGTGGGCCACCACCTTCGTTACCTTTGGGCTGTTCCTGCTCCTCTTCCCGGCGCAGAAAGAAGTCCCGGCGCAAGCCAGCCAGACCGACTGGGAGCGCTGGGCCTACCTGAGTTATTTCGTGACCGGTGCCAGCAATGCTGCTGCTGCGGCCCTGTCTGGGTTGGGCGGCCCGGCGCTGGTGGGCGTCTTCAGCATGGCTCCCTGGCTGCTGCTGGCCTGGCGGGTCTCCCTGCCAGAAAAAACAAAAGAATCCTGATCGGTAGATTGGAAAATGTCATGAGTTTGAATTTTGCCCGCCTGAACCCGAAAGCCATTGTGCCCACCCGCCACCATCCGCAGGATGCCGGCGTGGACGTTTATTCGCTTGACGATACCTTCGTCTGGCCGTTCAGCTACCGCAACATCCATACGGGCATCACTGCCGAGATCCCTGCTGGGAGCGTGCTGCTGGTGCGCCCGAAGGGGAAGAACAATCACCTGGTGGGTTCCGGGGTCATTGATGCCGGTTATCAGGGGGAGATCGTCATCAAGGTAGTCAATTATTCCTGGAAGTTCCTGCGCATCCCGTCGGGGATGGCTATCGCGCAGCTGGTGCACCTGCCGGTACTGTGCGAACCGGTTCAGGAACTGCCGCTGGAAGAAATCCATCTGCAGAAAAGCGCCCGCGGCGGCAGCGGTGGCATCCATTCGACGTAAAAAGTTTATTCCCTTTTTACGCAGAATTATCTATAATGTACTTGCGCAACCATTTGCAACAGGTGAATGCTCCTGTGAAATCCCTGAGGTGGAGGGAAAGTTCTAGCCGTCCCCCCAGGGGGAGAATTGTGCGCCAACCCAATAGGGACGCGATGAACTGCTGGCGGTAATCTGGTCGCTTAGCCGCAGGGAGCGAATAGCGAAACCGGCCCCCGCTTCGAGGAATTTCTTCGAAGTGAATTCACATTATTGAAAGGGGAACGGGAAATGCTTTTCACTCATTCAAGAAATCATCGCTGGATTCAATTCATCATTACTGTGCTTTTTATTGTCGGGCTGGTTGTACC
>JAAZOQ010000140.1 GCA_012797695.1 Anaerolineaceae bacterium
AAAATCAGTCGGGGTGGGCGGACTGCCTGCCCCTCAATGGGGGTACCGCCGACGCAACGCCTGCCTGTTAATCACAAAAACAGCCGGTAAGCTGTTTTTAATGCATACTTGAGTGAAAATCAGTCGGGGTGGGCGGACTTGAACCGCCGACCCCCGCGTCCCAAACGCGGTGCGCTGGCCAACTGCGCTACACCCCGATGCGGATAGAGTATAATCCGAAGCAGCCAGAACCGTCAAGGAAAGCGACTTATGGATTTTTTCTCTAAAAAATGGCTGATTTGCCTCATTTTGGGCGGTTTTTTTCTCAGTAGTTGTGCCTCCCAGCCAACCGCGGCTGCCCCAACCCCAATTCCAGCCACTTTCACCGCCACGCCGCTCCCCAGCCCTACGGTGACTCCCCTCGTTGCCGGCTGCACCGAAACGAGCGGTCAGGTACAGATCGTGACGGTCCCCACCCAACTGCTGAAGCAGGGCATCGAACTGCGTGTCTACACTCCACCCTGCTACGACCCGACGGACCCGGCGCGTTACTCGGTGCTGTACATGCTGCACGGCCAGACGTACAGCGACAGCCAGTGGCAAGACCTTGGCTTGTTCAGCGCGGCCGACGAACTCATCGACAGCCGTCAAATTTACCCGTTCCTCATCGTTCTGCCCAATGAAGCGGATTCCGTGGCTTTCGCGGATACCTCCGCCTTCGGCGATGCCCTGGTCGAGGAAGTCATCCCCTACGTGGATGAGCACTTCGCCACCTGCCGCCTGCAAGCCTGCCGCGGTATCGGCGGCCTCTCGCGCGGAGGCAACTGGGCTGTGCGCATCGGATTCAGCAATCCGGAGCTATTCGCGGTGATCGGTGCCCATTCCACGCCGCTGTTCTACGGCGATCTGGAACGGCTGCCGAAGTGGGCAGCAGCCTTCCCGAACGGCAATCAGGAGATCGTCATCAGCCGCGCCACCGAAAGCAATTCCACTGACCCGGTAATGATCGAAGAAACGCTGACCGCACCAATGGTGTACCTTGATTTCGGCAAAAATGATGAGGGAAAGACGCAAATGCTGGCTTTCGACCTGAGCCTGAGCCAGCTCGGAGTGGTACATCAGATGGTCGAATTCGACGGGTACCACGACCCGGATTACTGGTCCGCCCACCTTCCCCTGTACCTCCAGTGGTATGCGGCTGCCCTGCGCGCCCCCAGCGACGACTAGGCGTCCGGCGAAAAACTGGTCAAACCATCCCAACTCAGACAATAAATGCCATTCATGCGGCTTTCGGCCACGATACATCCGCCATTTTGCGGAAAGTGGCTCTGGGCAAAATCGGTGCTGACGTTGCGCAGCAGCAGGGGCAACATGCACAGGAAAATGCCGCTGTGCCCCACCAACAGTACTTCTGCATCTGGCTCAGCCCCATACTGTTCAAGTAAAGTATCGATAAACGGGAAGAAACGTGCCTTAAGATCGCTGAAACTTTCTCCCCCCGGCATACGCGCCTCGTCTTCCTGCTCGATCCACCAGCGCTGATAAAGATCATCATGCAGACGCCAGGCTGCGTCATCGCCGCGTTCTTCCAACTCACCCAGATCTGGCTCGCACAGTGCCGGCGCCAGCCGGACCTCGGGGGCCGTGGACAATTGCCCGGCGACTCGCTCTGCGGTCTGCAAAGCGCGCAGGATCGGGCTGGAGTAAAGCGCCGCAAAAACGTGCCCGCGCAAGGACTGCCCCAGCGCCTCGGCCTGTTGCTGGCCTTTGGCGGTAAGGGGATAACGCGGCAGCACCCGATTGCTAATAATATGCCGGGTATTGGCTTCGCTTTCGCCGTGACGGACAAAATACAGTTTCATCTACTTCCCCTGCAATGGATAGAGTTGCGGATTCTTGAACGGAATCAGCGCAAAGATCACCGCCGGCACGTACAGCCCGGCCCGATCGACGACATCCGCGGTGAGCAGGCCCACCGCACCATTCTGCTGCTTGGAATTGCTGCGGCCAAAGACACGGTCATCGGCCTCACCCAGTTCAACCCCTGAACGCACCAGTTCCGCCACCTTTTCGGGAAGAAAAAATTCACCGCTGCGGCCCTGGCCCTGGCGCTCGCGATCGAGCACCACCACCCAGGCAAACACCCCCAACTGGCCATCCCGGGGCTCAGCCCCCCCTTCGATCCCGACCCAATAATCAGCCGCGGGAGCGGCATCCCGCACCATGCGAGCGCGCTCGAGGGCCCCGGCCAGCGTCTCGGCATCTGACATGGGCTGCACCGAAATGCTGGGCACCGCCGGCAGCGGCTCCACGGTGAATTCCTCGGCAGGGAACATGGCCGAAAAGCCTTCGATCGCCGCCTGGGCTTTGACCGGATTCGTAGAAGCAACGACAATGGTTTTCATGGCAAGATCATCCTCCCCTGTATTGTACCGGGAAAACGCTTTCTGGAAGAGGAGGGAACACGGCAGTTTCAGGGCTGCGATCTTGAAAAGCATCTCCGCGAATCAGAGCGAATCAATCGTACCAAAAGAATCAGAATCAAGTTCGAGAGAAGTCTCAGCCTGCATCATGGTTTCGATAACTGCTGGAACGAATAGGAACGAATACATTCATAAAAACTTTTAACCCGAAGAAGCAAAGAATTATTTGCGAGCATTGGCGACCTCCGAATGGCTTCGAAAACCATAGGCCCCGATGGAGCTGGTGCAGTCCCCGATGGAACTGGGGCAGGCCTCCCAATCGGGAAGCGTACATGATGGAAAATATAGCACTTTTGTTCTATTTGTCAAGGCTTTACTCAAACTGAATCCGCTCCCTGTTGAAAGGTCAGAATACAGAAAGATCATGAGGAGATGCCCCGTCCTGCAACGAAAGGGTGCCCTTAAGAATCGCTGCCGTATCGTGAAATTTCTAGTAGTTATTGAGCAAAGGATGGGGTTTGTCGCTGCTCCACGTCTGAATGAATTCCATCTGCAAGAATCCAGTTGGAAGCGATCTGAACTAATCATTCTTTGCTTTCTTGATGAATTTTGCCCTATACTATGTCTAGAAGAAGAGAAGATCACCCCAATAAAAGCGATCCATTTATCCACATCTCTGTCTTATTAAATTTTAAAAGGAGGGATAATGAAAAAATGGCTAAAGGGATTGATGTTTTTTCTTTTGTTCTTGATCTCTTTTTGCATCGTTTTGAGAATTGCTGTTTTTTTCCCTTATCACACAAAAATCATAAAAATCGAACGCGTCTATGCTTACGGCCCGAGCTTTTCTCGGCAATATGCAAAACCCGGGAACGTTTTTCTCTTGATCGCAATGTCATCCTCCGACGAATATATTAGTTCTAGTCTAGAAGAGGATATCCAGATCATCGATAAACAGGGAAACAAATATTCTCAGAGTAATGGATTTAACGGTCTTTACGTATTTGAAGTCCCCGATGTCGACCAGAATATGACGCTGGTCATTCGAAAGTGGCTCAGACTACCCATCTGGAGATACAAAGAAATTGAGCCCACGGCAATCCAATCCGTGCCTTACCCAACACCCACAGAAACATCGACCCAGGGAGGAAACCAGAAAATAATCCCGCTTTCGTTCCTTCCGCCTTTCAAGAGGGGTACAGCATAAAAGTAAGAGGATCATCATGAAACTCAAAGCAGCGTTTTCGTTCTGTTTTATCTTGTGTCTGATCAGTTCATGCTCCACTCCGCTACCCACAACCGCCAGTGCGGACACTCACGTTGCCTCCCCCACCTCCATCCCGGCGACCTCAAAGCTTCCGGCAATACAACCGTTCGCTGATGTATACGGTAGGGATCTGAGCCAATATGACCTCGGCACCGAATTGATCAGAACCCTTACCTTCGATACCAGCACTCGCTGGTCAGCGGAAGATCAGGAGATTGCCCAGACCACCCTTGAGCTGGGAAAAAGGCTCACCTTTGGGCTGGAAGCACTGCACCAGCAAGGGATCACCGGCTCAGGCATCAACGTGGGCATCATCGATCAGGACCTGGACCCGAACCACCCTGAGATCAAAGGGAAGATCGTTTACTATGCCGATCTGGGTACTGAGCACGAACCTGCCGAGAGCTTTCACGGCCCGGCGGTAACCGGCATTCTGGCCGGGAACACAACAGGAACCGCCCCGGGAGTGAACGTGTATTACGCGGCCGTCCCCAGCTGGAAACTGGATGCCCGGTACTATGCCGACGCCCTGGATTTGCTGGTCAAGGAAAATGCAACTCTGCCGCCCGATCAAAAGATCAGAGTGATCTCGGTATCCGCGGCGCCCGCCGGGATCTGGTCAGAATATGACCATCAGGAGGCCTATACGGCTGCCTATGAACGCGCCACGCAGGCAGGCATTCTGGTGCTGGACTGCACCTTTGAGAAGGGAGTCACCCTGGCCTGCAGTGAAAATCTGGACGATCTCCAAAACATCCAGGAGTGTGCCCCGAACTGGGAGCCGGGGCCAACCTCACCGCGGCCGCGGATCAACATCCCCACCACCAGAACCGTCGCGAGTGAAAGCCTGGCGGAGGGAAAGATCCAATATGAGTACCGGTTCACCGGGTATGGCGCCTTGAGCTGGAGCATACCTTACTTGGCCGGGGTCCTGGCGCTGGGCTGGCAGATCAACCCCAGGATGAGCAACGATGAAATACTGCATCTGATCTACACCAGCGCCGCCACCATGGGCGACGGACAGAAAGTGATCGACCCGGTGAGTTTCAGCGAACTGGTCAAAGCCACGATAATAGACTAAAACATCTGTCAATTGTTTTTTGAACAATACATTTGCCGGATCATTAATTTGGGGGTAAGATAGCGAAAGAAAGTTTGCGGGGAAGACACTCAACATTGCGGGGGAAGAAATGCAGCCATTCAAGAAAGTTATATTCATTGGAACAGCGTTGCTGCTGGTCGCGGCCCTGTTCACCACAGCCCAGGCGGACTATCTAGGTCCCAACCGGGTCATCGTCACATACGAGACCATCTAC
>JAAZOQ010000141.1 GCA_012797695.1 Anaerolineaceae bacterium
GGTCAGGGAGGCTTTTTCGCTGTCCGTCAGCCAGCTGGCCCGGATGGCATTCACGAGGGTCTGCTGAATGTCGGCACGCGTGAACCCAAGTTCTTCAACCAGCGTGGCATATTCAAGCGCCAGTGAGTTGCCAAACATCTTGGGGTCATCCGTGTTGAGGGTGACAGTAACGCCGCTTTCGAACAGCTTACGTACCGGGTGTTCACGGATAGACGGATAAACATTGGTGCAGATATTGGAAATGGGGCAAACTTCGAGGGGTGTATGCAGCGCAGCCAGAGTACGCACCAGATCAGGGTCTTCTATGGCTCTGACACCGTGGCCGATGCGTTCGACATGCAGAACTTCGAGCGCCGCCCGGACGCTTTCGGCCCCGGCAGCTTCACCAGCGTGCGCGGTGGTATGAAAACCGCGGCGGCGGGCTTCTTCAAAGACCGGGGTGAACAATTCAGCCGGAAAATCCTGCTCAGAACCGCCCAGACCAATGCCGATCACGTCCTGATCACGCACTTCGGTCATGGCGGCCAGAGTTGCCATGGCTTTTTCTGTATCCGGGCCAGTGTCGCGGATGACGTCGGCGATCAGGCGCACGCGTACCCCGGGTACGCGTTTGAGCCCTGCCCGAATGGCTACGGCGATCTCCTGGGCGATCAGACCGTGGCGGGCAAAATCCCCTGGCGAAAAGAAGGCTTCGACGTAACGGATATTCTGACGGGCCAGATCGCGGGCTACCGCTTCAGCGATGAAGGTGAAATCCTCCAGCTCGCGGATGAACTGGTTTTTCCAGATCCAGGTTTGAATGAAATGCGGGAAGTCACGGTAAGTGAATTGCTGGGCCAGTGCTGCTGGGGTAGGAACTTCGGGGTTGCCGCCATATTTTTGCATGAGCTGCCATAGAGCGGGCAGCGGGATGGCACCCTCGAGATGAAGGTGCAGCTCGACTTTGGGGATGTCATTGCACCACTGGGGAATCGGATTCGTCATGGGTCTCCGTTGCGCCGTGGGCCAGAGATGGAGGCCTGACGCTTCGGAATCCATTATAGCGGCTAAATGAAATGCTTGCCCACTTCACGCATGGTCTCAACCAGAGGGCTGAGCAGTCGGCCACGCTCGGTCAGGGCATACTCCGTGCGCGGAGGTACCTCGGCAAAGACCTGCCGTGAGATCAATCCTTCCGTTTCCAGTTCCTGCAGGCGCTGCGAGAGAATACGCGGGCTGACCCCGATGGAGTGCTCAAGCTGGCCAAAACGCTGCGGCCCCTGGGCCAAATCACGCAGGATCAGGGAGACCCATTTGCGGCCAATGATCTCGGCAACCGCTTCGACCGGGCATCTTTCCTCTTTGATAATCGCTTCCATTTTGTTTTCTCGCTTTCCTCAGTAAAACTCTGACATATTTCTTATTATATCTAAAGAATAGCTACTTGACAATAGGATAGTATTTGTCTATAATGTAACTAACAAATAAATAGTATCTATACTATATATATCATAACAAGGAGCAATTCAAATGAAAATCACAATTATCGGTGCAGGGAATATGGGACGCGGGATCGGTCATCGCCTGGTAGCCGGTGGTCACGAGGTCACCCTGGTGGATAACAGCCTCGAAGCTGCAGAAACGTTAGCCAAGGAGCTGAATGGAGTGGCCCAGAAGGGTGGCCAGGCCGAGGCGGCCGCTCTAAGCTCAGTGGCTTTGGGCGATGTGGTCATTTTGGCAGTGGGCTACGGTGCCAATCTGGAACTGGGCAAGCAATTGGGCCAGAAACTGGAGGGGAAAGTGGTGATCGATATTGCCAACCCCTTGAATGCCAGTTTCGATGGTCTGGCTACCGGCGGCACGACTTCTTCCGCAGAAGAACTGGCCAAAGTGGTGCCTGCTGGCGCGAAAGTAGTCAAAGCTTTCAACACGACCTTTGCTGGCACGCTGGTATCGGGTAACGTGGGCGGCACTCCCCTCGATGTCTTCATTGCCGGGGATGACGAGGCTGCCAAGAAGGTTGTGGCCGGGTTGGTGACCGACGGCGGCCTGGTGGCCGTGGACGCGGGTCCGCTGCTGCGCTCCCGCGAGCTGGAAGGCCTGGCCTTGCTGGGCATTACCCTGCAGATCCGACTGAATCTGGGCTTTGCGACGGCCTGGAAACTGGTCAGACCCTGATTTTCCTCCTTTCTGAAAGCAGCCCCCTGAATTTTCAGGGGGCTGCTCAATTTAAAGGGAACAGTTTATTTTTTTATCGCTTTCAGCACTTTCTCAGGGGTGTAGGGCAGGTTGCGCATCCATACCCCGGTGGCGTTGTGAATCGCATCGGCAACCGCCGGGGCGACCCCGTCGATCGAAAGCTCAGAAACGGATTTTGCTCCGTAGGGCCCGCTGGGTTCGTCCGTTTGCACAAAGATCACGTCGGTAACCGGATTGTTCTTGAAGTGCGGAATCTTGTACTGGATGAAATCGGTGGTGAGCAGATGGCCTTCTGCATCCAGGGTCATGTCTTCGCTGAGGGCGAAGCCCAATCCGTGTGACATGCCGCCTTCCACCTGGCCGACCGCGGTGAGCGGATTGATCACCCGCCCGCAGTCGACGACCATCAGCAGACGCTGCACGCAGATCTTGCCGGTCTCAAGGTCGACTTCCAGTTCAGCGAATTGAGCGGCCGTGGGAGGCGGGCTGACCGGGCTGAGGTGTGAAGCCGAGGCCATGATCTGATGCTGATCGAGCATGTGCAGGCTGCTCAGGCCGATCTCCTCGAAGGTTACCGACCGTCCATCTGGGGCAATCGCGCGGCGGTCGCGCAGTTCCAGACGGGCCGGGTCAGAGATTCCCAGCATCAAAGCCGCGTGTTCCTGTACTTGCTGGCGGATGAGGGCAGCGGCTTTGCGCACGGCACTGCCGCTGATGTAGGTGGTGCTGCTGGCGTAGGCCCCTTTATCGAAGGGGGTCGTATCGGTATCAGCAGCGGTGACGATGATGTCGTCAATGGGGATGCCCAGTTCCTCGGCGGCCATCTGTGCCAGGATAGTATCGGCCCCGGTACCGCAATCCACAGCGCCGATGAGCAGGTTGAAGGAACCATCATCGTTCATTTTCATGGTGGCGGCAGCCATATCCAGCCCGGCGATGCCTGAACCATGGATCATGACTGACATACCGATGCCTTTGCGGATTTTGCTCTCTTGATGCTGATAGGCTTTCCGTTTGGCGTAGAAGTCGGTTGCGCGCAGTCCCAGATCGACACATTGGGCCATGCCGGTGCTTTGCAGCGATTGTTCGGTGCCCTCGCGGCCTTCGCCCATAGCCTTCGACAGACGCATGGGGTCACCCAGCTTGATCCAGTTGTGGCGCTTGAATTCCACTTCATCCACGCCCAGCTTCTCGGCTAATTCCGCCATGCACACTTCGACGGCGAATTCACACTGCATGGCGCCATACCCGCGGTAGGCACCCGAGACGGGCTGGTTGGTATAGACGATGTCGCACGAAAAATGAGCGTTGGGCGGGTTGTAAAGGGTGAGTCCTTTGAAACCGCCAACCATGTTCACGGTCAGCGAGTGGGTGGCGTAAGCCCCGGTGTCGCCGATCATGTGCAGATCCATTGCGGTCACTTTGCCATTCTTGACGCCGATCTTGTACTGCATGATCTCAGGGTGACGGCTGCGGGTGGTGGTGAATTCCTGCTCACGCGTCAATTCCATGCGCACTGGCTTGCCAGTGGCCTGCGTGAGCAGAGCGCACAGGTCTTCGAGGATCATTTCCTGCTTGTTGCCGAAGCCGCCGCCGATGCGCGGCTTATAGACGTGGATGCGCTTGACCGGCAGGCCGATCAGCGGCGCGACGATGCGGCGAATATGGAAGGGTACCTGAGTGCTGGTACGGATGACCATGCGCTGGTCTTCATCCCAGTAGGTGATGCAGGCATGCGGCTCGAGGTGAGCATGCTGCTGGCGTTGGGTGGTGTATTCACCGCTGATCACTTCGTCGGCTTCTGCGAAAGCGGCCTCGACGTCGCCAATGCCGGTCTCGATGTGATGGACGATGTTGTGCTCGCGGTCGAAGATGCCGTCGGTATCCGCTTCGTCATGAATAACCGGGGCACCAGGCTGCATGGCCGCGCGGGCATCGACGACCGGCGGCAATACTTCATATTCCACATCGATCAGCTTTAAGGCTGCCGCGGCAATCTCAGGGGTATCCGCCGCCACGACAGCGACCCGGTCGCCGTGGTGACGCACTTTATTATCCAGAGTGACCTGGTCATAGGGTTTAAGCTGGGGGTAGCTTTGCCCCCCGGAGGCGTATTTGATGCGCGGCACATCCTGATAGGTGAGCACAGCGCGCACGCCGGGAAGGGCACGAGCACGTTGGGTATCGATTTTCTTGATGAGGGCATGGGCGTGCGGGCTGGTCAACAGTGCCCCATAGAGCATTCCTTCCAGGTGCAGATCATCGGTGAAGACCGCTTTGCCGCGGGCCAGTTTCTCGGCGTCCAGCTTGACCTCGGCTTGACCGACTTCGTGAGTGATGGGGTACCCCTCTGGAGAGTAGACCAGCGGAGGCAGCGGAACACTCGACCCGTCACGGCGGAAGAAGGCCTCGGGAATCTCGGCCTGGGCGGTATCCTCTGGCAGGGGCAGGCGAATAACTTCGATGGGAGAAACACTCTCACCCCGCATCTCAGCGGCGGCCCGCAAGACGGCGTCCAGCGGGCGGATGTAACCGGTGCAGCGGCACAGTACGTTATTCATGGACTGGCGGATTTCCGCTTCGCTGGCGTCCGGTTTGGCATCCAGCAGGGCCTTGGCTGTCAGA
>JAAZOQ010000016.1 GCA_012797695.1 Anaerolineaceae bacterium
AAATCCCGGCTGCCAGGCTCCGGCGAGGATAAAGCCTGCTGGATGCCTTCTTGCAGTGCCGTGCGCCCGGCCGGGGTGATCGCGAATACCTTACGCGCCGGTCCGCGCCCGGCGGCGGGTTCGACATGCGCCACGGCCAGCTCCTGTTTGACTAGCTGGTTGAGCACAAAGTAAATAGAGGAGAACGCGATCTCCGTCCAGTTGCGCATCCCGCGCTCGGCGATCACGTGTTCCAGGTCATATCCGTGGCGGGGTTTTTCAGCAATCAGGCTGAGCAGCACCAGTTCAGCGTTGGTCATCTTTATTATTATAGTACTGGAATATTCAAAAGTCAATAATTTCGCGTAGTCAATAACCCCACACAAAAATCCCCCCCTCAAAACAAAAAAAGAAACCAGCCGCCGACTTTCCTTTTCTCCATTCCCGCAGTATAAATGAAGCATCGATCACATTATTCTCCATTCTCAACTCATCGGCTTACAATCCAGTTTCGTCAGATCGATCGCTCATTTTTTTCAGGAGGGACTCTATGAGCACTGATCCTATGAATACAATTGAAGATGAACAGGTACGCAGGCTTCTCCAGGGCCAGATGGAGGGAATTGTCAGCACCGGCCTGGCCGGGCTGGCAGAGATCAAAGATCCCAGCCGGCGGCGCCTCAGTTATGCAGCGGAATTTCCGTTGATGGCTGAGTTAGGGGAGCTCAAGGGTGGGCCAACTGCCCGCCAGATGACGGCCAAGATGAACGCGGCTGTCTGGAAGATCCTCTGCAACGTCGATGAAAAAGACAGCCGTCAAGGTATCCCCGACCCGGAGTGGGGAAAGATCTTCAAGGATGACGGGATTGCCGCCAAAGCCATTTCTTACATGGTGACGGCCGCTGTCGCCGCGCTGGGTTCTCTGGGAGGCCCGGTCGCAGCCGCGCTAAGCGGGGCAGGCGCGAAATTGTTGATCGACTGGATCCTCAAAAATGTCGTGCTGAAAGCGCTGGATGAGGCTTATCAGCACAAACTCGAGGGCTACTGCAAGTTTGTGCCCGCCGAATAACCGGTTAGCCAGCTCCTCTGACGGGCGTCAGGGGAGCTTTCCTCTCCATTTGAAGGATGACATTTTGCGCCCTTTTCGGTGGAAAATGACCGGTGGGGCAGAAGAAAAGTCGCAGTAGAATAGAGCCATTCCACACACGAGGAGAGAGAATGGATTTTCCGCAATATACGTCCATGCATCTGGTCAAAGGGGAAGACCTGAACCACCACGGCACCCTGTACGCCGGCCGTACCGCGGAATGGTTCGTTGAATCCGGTTTCATCGCCGCCGCTTCGCTGACTAAACCCGAAAATATCGTCTGTCTCAAGATACACGGCATGACCTTTACCCGTCCCATCCGCAAAGGCGACCTGGCCGCTTTTACCAGCCAGGTCGTGCTGACCGGGGAGACCAAGATCGTCTCTTACATCCAGGTAAAAGTCCATGACAAGGTTGCCGTCCACGGCTTCATCACCTTCGTCCACGTGGACCTCGACGGCAAACCGCAGCCGCACGGATACGTGTATGAGCCACACACGGATGAAGAAAAAGCTCTGCACGAAGAAGCCAAAACACTGGCATAGAAGATTAAATGCAAACAGGGCTGTCTGATGAAGCAGCCCTGTTTGCATAAGGGGAGAAAAAGAAGCTATTCGCTATAGAAGAGAGATTCACAACCCAAGCATGAACTCGAAAGTTTTGTCGCTAAAACCGGGCAATACTTCGTGATCGTAATCGGGATAAATGGTCATGGATTTCGGGGCCGTGATCTTGTTATATGTGGCAAACTGCGACGAAGGCGGGCAGGTAACGTCCATCAAACCGATTCCCCACAGAATCTCAGCCCGGATGCGTGGGGCCAGATTCTGAATATCGATGTATCCCAGGTTTTCGAAAACACGCTCTTCATTTTGATGGGTCGGGTCGAAAAAGCGGAAGTATTCACGCAGCTCCAGATAAGCGAGGCTGCCCTGATCCATTGACCAGACCCGTTTATAATCGCTCAAGAACGGGTACATGGGGGCAGCTCGCCGAATGCGCGGTTCCAGAGCAGCACAGGCAAGCGTCAAGGCGCCCCCCTGGCTGCCGCCGCAGACTCCCACTCGCTCAGGGTCAACATCAGGCATCGCCATAATGATAGCGGCCAATTCTGCAGTATCCAGAAAGACCGAACGGAACATAAGTTTTTCAGGGCGGCCCGCCAGAGCATCATCCAAACCGCGGATGATATGCCCGTGCAGGGTATTGCCGATCACCCTGCCGTTGTCTTGAGAAATGTTTCCTTGCCCGCGGCAATCGAGCGCAGCGACGGTGAACCCCGCTGCGGCGTAACCCAACTTGTCCATCCAATCACCGGCATTCCCGGTATACCCGTGGAACATGAGTACCGCCGGATGCGGTTGTGCTGTCTTTTGTGGACGCAGCAATTTGGCATGGACCCTTGCCCCGCCTACACCGGTAAAGAACAGATCGCTGCATTCCACTCCCGGCGCATGAAAATCAGCCGGTTTGATCTCGACCTGCGGATCAACAGATTTCATTTCTTGCAGACCTTTTTGCCAGTAATCATCGAAATCAGCCGGTCTGGGAGTGATCCCTTGATAATTTTTCAGTTCCTCAAAAGGGAAATCAAACATCAGTGGCATTCTAACCTCCGCACAGATTTATCCATCGTCTTCTTGCCAGTATATCCTGTTTCGCCTGGGGTAATTTGCCTAAGCGAGGCTGACCCGCTTGCCTGATTTTTCATCCACATAAGTGATCTTCACCGCATTCGAAGTCAGGTTGATGTGCAGCTGCGTATGCAATTGATCCTGAGTCCAGGTAATCGACAGTTCGTGGTCACTGCAATCATCGAATGTGCATTCTCCATCAAAAGCCGGGTAAGTGTTTCTGAATTCGATCAGACGCATCAAGCGCTTGACAATCGGCCGCTCAACCTCCCGCTCGATCTCTTCAAGAGTATAAGTATGGCGATTGATCTCGCGCATTTCACCCGTTCGCGCAACTGCTGCGAAATCATTCTCGCCGGCGAGCAGTCCAACGTAATAGACCTGGGGGATCCCCGGCGTAAAAAGCTGAATCGCCCGGGCCGCAAAGTAGGCATCATCATCCGCGCCCAGCATGGAATAATAGGTGCCACAAATTTGATGCACGTCGAAACCGTTCGGGTCTTTATGCTCCTCAGAGATCACCCGGCTCAGCCCCGCTCCGCGCTGGAGACAGATATTGACCAGGTCACTTACCTCTGCAGAATTGTAATAGCCGTTCAGATCTGGCTTGACCGGAATTCCATCGTGGCAGTCAAGCATGGTAAATTGATGGGAAGGCCTGATCTTTAAGTAATCTTTCAATTTCGTGCTGTGCTTTTTGATCAGGGTTTCTAGAATGAGGTAAGGGAGAATGAAATCATAGATCCAGTAGCCATGTTCTACCAATTCAAGTTGGGTTGCTAACTCTGCATGGACTTCTGGTAAGAGTTCGATATCATTTTTTGCTGCCAGGTCTCTGATCCAATCCATGAACTGGAAAATTTCAGGTTCAACAAAAAAGCAGGACGTACCCGGTTTTTTAATCACATAACCCACCGCGTCCAGACGAACGACACTGACATGATTGGCATGGAAAAATTCAATGATCCTGGCATACAAAGCTCTGGCAGCTTCAGAATGAACATCGATATCCACTTGATCAGAGGGGTTACCGTTTCCAAAGGTCGTCCACAGGGCCAGTTTTTCACCTGAACCAACCGTAAAATCCGAAAATGGTACAGTCCGGCGCAAGAATATTTTTTTAAGATCATCTTCCGGAGGGTTCCCCTTCGGCCAGATCTTCTTTACCGAGAGAAACATGTCAGCATACTCTGACTGAGACCCATTCTTCAAAAAATCCTGAAAGAATATCGAATTCGATGACATGTGGTTCACCATCAGATCAAGGAGAACATTCTGGTCTGCAGCTAAAGCTTGAATATCTTCCCAGCTCCCAAAACGAGGCTCTATCTGAAAATATGTCACCGGCGAAAAACCGCGGTCACCAGAAGAGGGGAAAGGAGGGAGAATATGGACTCCCCCCTGAAACAGTCCCTTGAAATGGGTGTTTAATACCTGTTTTAAATTTTTTAGATCTCCACCTAAAGAATCGGCATAAGTGATTAATTGAACCTTGTTCTTCACACTCATTCTTGGACCACTCCTGGAATTCATAAAATGAATTCGCTTGATTATCGGTAAGATAAGACAAATAACAGCTCCCCGCGATACTTCACAAATTCCTATTTAGCCCGCCTGTATAAGCATCTCGAGCAGGTTTTTCAGAAGCTCAATTATTTTTATTGCCCTTCACAACTCAACAACCAACCACTCTCAGAAAAGATCCTTTTCTAAAACCCTTCGCTTCGATCTCTTTAATTCACCCCCTGAAGAACTTCTCAGCTTAAAGGCACGCAATTGAAAGCATAATAGTTTTTCGGCCATTCCCGTGAGTACTTATCCTTTGATTGAGCCTTGCAGCATTGCAGAAATGATCTGACGCTGGAAGATAACAAAGATAATAAGAGTAGGCACCAAGATCATGATTGTCCCCGCACACAACAAGGGAACATCGGTCGCATAGTGGCCTTGAAAAGCTCCAAGTGCGCCCGCCATTGTGCGATGCGAAGGATCCTCGACAAGCACTAAGGCAAGCAGGAACTGGTTCCATGTCCAGACTGACATCAGAATACCCAGCGAGGTAATCGGTGCCTGGGCCAGAGGGAGATGAATCCGCC
The DNA here is from genome assembly GCA_012797695.1 of Anaerolineaceae bacterium. Lineage (GTDB taxonomy): Bacteria > Chloroflexota > Anaerolineae > Anaerolineales > Anaerolineaceae > UBA6107. Next base: position 4,797 of record JAAZOQ010000016.1, read on the forward strand.
AGAATAAGTCCCAGGTAGAAGCTCCATCGACTCGGGCCGCTTCAGAAATCTCAGTAGGCATGTTGATGAAATGAGTGCGCATCCAGTACACAGCGAAGGGCATATACAATCCAATCAGCGGAAGCACAATTGCAAGCCGGGTGTTATAGATACCCATCTGCCGTTCCAGATAATACAAGGGGACGATAATGCCGCCCATGGGAAGTGTCAAACCGAATACAAAGAGAAACAAGAGAAAACGCGACCCAGGGATTCTCAATTGTCCAATTGCGAAAGCCGCCATGGTGGAGATCAAAAGCGAAATAGGAACCACTGCCAGAACAATGAAGGTACTCGAAGCCAGCAGGGTACTCATATTCGCAACTTTAAAGGCAGTGATGAAATTTTCCCAATGGGGATTCGCTGGCCAGGAGAGACCATCTGGGATCGTACCAGAAGGGTAAAGAGCTGTTGTAAAAATACTGATAAAGGGCAACACTGTGATTATCATCATCAAGAGTAAGAAGATACGCCCTGAATAATACTCACCACGTGAAATTTTCATAGCGTGGACTCCTTGCTAAGGCGTTGAATAGGAAAAACAACAATGACAACCAGAATCATGAGCAAAACAGCCAACGCAGAGGCAAGGCCGATGCGCTGCTGAGTAAATGCAAGAATATAGATCTGGATCCCAGGAACTGCCGTTGAATTTCCGGGGCCACCAGCAGTTGAAACGTAGACAATATCGAACGCGGCCAGCGCATTGGTGATCGTGACCGTAAGGCATACACCAATCTCATTTTTCAACAACGGCACAGTGATTGAAGTAAATTCTTCCCACCAGGTCGCGCCATCGATTCGTGCTGATTCATAAAGAGAAGGATCGATCTTATTGATACCCGTCAACAACAATACAGTACAAAAACCCAGCAGAACCCAAACGCCAATGAATCCAACGGCTGGCAGTGCCCAGGTAAAATCACCCAGCCAGGCACGAGTGATTGCGCCAAGCCCAATGGCATTGAGTATTTCGTTAACCAGACCAGAAAGGGAAAGCAACCATCCCCAAATGATGCCAGCCGCCACAAGAGGAATAATTTGCGGCAAGAATAAAATAGTCCTGGTTACCTCACCGAATTGCCCAGGAGCGACACGATGGATGATACTTGCGATAAGTAATCCAAGGCCCACCGGAAAAATACTGAAATAGAGAACCAATTGAAAAGCATTTCCGATGGTCCCGATTAAATTGGGTACTTTAAACACAGTGATATAGTTTTTGATCCCCACCCAGGTCATTTCACCAATACCATTCCAGCTGTAAAACGAGTACCGAATACTCATCACCAGAGGAACAAGAACAAAAATTGCATACATTACCAGAGCGGGTAACACGAACAACCAGCCGATGATGGTTTCCCGGCGAACCGAAGTTCGCCGGGAGAGAGCATGAGCCACGGGGCTGTTGTCTGATGTCAAATTAGATTTCGTAAATGATTCTATAGACGCAGGCATTGTCACGTAGCCTTTTTTCATTATTGAGCCAATTCCAGCTCGTATTCAGCCTGGACCGCTTTCAATAATCCAGCTGCATCTTGTTTTCCACCAACCATTTTCTGCAATTCCGGGGTCCAGCCCTGAGCAAAGATCGCGCTGGTTGCATTGGCGATGAAGTCCATGGCCGAGCCGGTTTTACCCAGTCGAGCACCTTCTGCAAGGGTATCGTTCGTTACAGAGCCTTCGGCAACAGCCGGCATCGTCGCGTCAGCCGGACCACCCGGGTTTGAACCACCTACAGCGACATCAATGGCGCGTGCTGCGTCGTTCGTTGCCACCCAGTTCAGGAAGAACGCTGCGCAATCAGCATGCTGCGCCTTGGCGGCAATACCATAAGTGAGGGGAGCAGACATTGCTGCCGGAGCTCCACCTGCTTCCGCAGGCGGCATCAAGAAGAAACCAACATTACCGGGCATATCCGCATCATAACCCGCATTCTGCCAGTCACCATTGAAGGTGAAGACACCTTCGCCTTTGCCGAAACGAGCAGCAGCATCGGTGTACTCAATAGCATTGATATCCGTCGGGAAATAACCATTTTTAATCCAGGTTTCAAGATGCTGTGCAGCGACGAGGTTAGAAGGTGTATCAATAGTAGCACCTTCTTTATTGAAAATCCATTCGCTAACGGGTTCACTGGAACCAACGGAAGCCATCAGGTTTTGGAGCGGGAAAGCAAGACCCATACCGCTTTTCGCACTACCCCATTGCATGATCGGGAGCAGGCCAGCGGCTTTAGCTTTTGCAAGATAGTCTTCGAACTCAGCCAGAGTCTGGGGAGGAGTGGTCATGCCAATTTGGGCAGCCAGCTTCTTGTTGTAAAAGACGCCGGTCAAACTGTAATTGAGACCCATACCATAGAGGGTACCAGAGCCACGAGTTCCATCTTCAGCCACACGGTTCTGAGAAAGCTGAGGAACAGGCCATTGATCCCAACCAAAAGCTGTAGCGTAGCCATCCAAATTCATCAACAACCCTTGTTTGGCGAAGGAAACCAAAGTTGGCAGCCGGATGAGATCCGGTGCGTTGTCGCCAGCCAGGAGACGTGGGGTTTCGTTGATCAGGTTAGAGAACTGATCTTGCTTGATATCCCAGGTCACATTGGGGTACTGCTTGGTGAACTCTTCTGCAAGTTTGAAGGGAAGATCAAACCCGGTCTCAAAGTAGGCATTGAGCACGACAGGATCCGTACCGCAACTCGGGGTAGCAACCGCAGTTTCTGTAGCTACTTCAGTGGTTGCTTCGGTTGCAGCTGCGGTTTGAGCTTCTGTAGCCGTAGCGGCTGGGGTAGCAGCAGCGCCACAAGCAGAAAGAAGCATAGAGGCCATCAACAGCAGGCTAACCAACAAAATCGACAATCTTTTCTTGCTCATTTCTCATCCTCCATTTTTTTCATTTCTTGATGATTCTCACAACAGGGACGAATCGACCAATTTGTCAGTGGTAAGCACCTCCTGATCGCGAGCTAGGTTTGGATGGATTATGCAACTATTAACATGAAAGTACTTTCATATAGTACATCGAGTTAAATTAATAGTCAATACCCAAAGAGCTAAGCCGTGAGGCGCTCAACAATATTCAGGGGAATTTGAACGTGACGGGGGAGGGAAGAAGAAGACTCAAGCTGTGATAGCAAGATTTCTACCGATAAACGGCCAGACTCATCAAGATGTTGGCAGATCGTGGTCAACTCGGCATATTCGGCCATATCCAGATCATCAAATCCGATCACGGCCAAATCCTCAGGAACTCTGACATTCAAGTAATGAGCTGCCTTAAGAACGCCCAAAGCCTGGAAATCTGTGGCAGCAAAGATGGCGGTTGGTGGCTCGGGTAGACTCAGTAATTCTTTTTCAACCGTGCGGGTTTGCTCTTGCGTATAAGGAGCCAAACGCACCAGCACGTCTGGCAAATCAATACCTTCCTCATTCAAGCGCTGTCGAAAACCACTCAAGCGCAAACTCACTGGGTGGATCGAGTACTCTGGCAGATCAGAATCACCCAAGAAAGCCACGCGTCGATGGCCCTTCTTCAACAAATATGCCGCTGCCATACGGCCACCTTCAATGTTATCGATCTCCACACAATTTAAATTTGGATGAGGAAACTCGATCAGCACAGTCGGCAAGTTATGATCAACTAAACGCTGTGCCTCTTCGTCATCAATCTGCAAAGAAAGGATAATCAACCCATCCAGGTTACCTGTCAAAGGC
>JAAZOQ010000142.1 GCA_012797695.1 Anaerolineaceae bacterium
AGTGCCGCTGAAAAAGTCTGAAAAGTACGAGATCGATTTCGAGGTGGTGGAAGAGGGAACTCAGTTGCAAATCATGGGCAACGTTTCCCTTCTCATGGAAAAGGAGGGGCAGACCTTGACTCAGTATTTGCCCTCTCCTGAAGCACCACTTTTCAGCGGTTCATCCCTTGCGGTCACGTTCAAGCCTCCGGTGGACGGAATTATTGATTCTGTGGAGTTGAACCGGGCAGTGGATCTGTACCAGAACGCGGCTAGCAAGACTTTACACGTCTCGATTGCTGATTATTCAACTCCAGATACGATTCTGGCGACTGGCTCGTTGAGTGATCTCTTTGCCCCAGTATTAGATCCCCGTGGAGAGGGCAAATCCATCCCGTTGGATCAAAGTCTGGCGTTGGATTCGACCAAATTGTATGTGATGAAATTCTGGGTGGACGCTTTGCCTGATGGCACCACCTCTGCTCTGGCATTCTATAACGATGTCATCGCGGTGGAATCCTCCTGGGATGATGCTTTACCGCTTAGCATGTATCAGTACAATATCTGGGATTCGCAGAACGGTATTTACGGCAATAATCAGAATTTCGAAATGTATTGGGACGACACCGCCACCAAACTGACTCGTTTCGAGAATATTCTCAATACTTCCGATACGATTGTGATCACTTCCAATCGCCAGTGGGGCACAACCACTCGTGTGCCAGAGCGCTATCATCTGACCATCACTTACTATCGCAATTTACTGGGCTGCCCGGCAGAGAAAGATCTGCTGTGGTGCTATCAGAATGCTCAGCCAGGCATGTTTACCGGCAACCTGGGCTATCAACTGACGGCGGTGTTTGAATCGGACCCGAATTTGGGTTCCCTGAAGATCAACGACCAGTCAGCAGAAGAAGCCTTCACGGTTTACGATCATCCTAAGGTATTGATCTTCCAGAAGACGGCGGATTATTCCGCTGAAAAAGTGGCCTCCATTTTAGGCGCGGTGGACTTAAGCAAAGCGGTTCATCTCACCCCAGGGCAGGCCAGCAAGTTCAATGGCACTTTGATGCTCTCAGACGCGATGGCGAAGATTCAGCAGGCGGGAGGCACTTTCAGTCAGCTTTTCAACTCAGATTCCTGGATCAATCAGAATCAGTGGGTGACTGCGATTGTCTGGTACCTGTTGATTTTGCTGTTGGGTTGGCTGGTCTATCCTTTCACTCGTCTGGCCTTGAAGAAACTGCCCGATCACGGCTATCCGGTCAGTCGGTTGGTGGGGTTGCTGCTGCTGGCCTTGTTTACCTGGCTGGCCAGTTCCAGCGGTGCTCTCTTCAGCCGTACCACGATTCTGGCGGTGATTGGGGTTTTGTTGGTTGGGAATGCTGCCCTGGCTTATCTGCAGCGGGAGGAGCTCAAAGAAGAGCTGCGCACCCGCAAGCGTTATTTCTTGATGGTGGAACTGATCTTCTTGCTTTTCTTCCTGCTTGATCTGGGGATTCGTTTGGGCAACCCTGATCTCTGGCATCCGTGGAAGGGCGGCGAAAAACCCATGGATTTGTCATACTTCACGGCGGTCTTGAAGAGCTCGACCTTCCCGCCGTACGATCCGTGGTTTGCCGGCGGATACATCAATTACTATTATTACGGCCTTGTGATCGTGGCGGTGCCGACCAAACTGCTGGGAGTTCCGCCGACGATTGCTTATAACTTGATTCTGCCGACATTGTTCGGGCTGACGGCAATCGGGGCTTTCGCGATTGGCTGGAATGTTTTGCGCGGTCAAACTCTGGATGTTGAGGTGGATGCCAGGCGGGCGAATCTGCGCGCCTTTGCCGGGGGCATCCTTTCTTCCCTTTCTTTGCTGATTCTGGGAAATCTGGGTACGCTGCGCATGATCTGGCAGGGGGCACAGATGCTGGTTGCCCCTGGCGGGGTCATTGAGAATGCGACTATTTTTGAACGCTGGCGCTGGTTTCTGGCTGGGATCGTACAGGTCTTTCAGGGGGCCAAACTGCCATTTTCGACTGGCGATTGGTACTGGATTCCTTCCCGGGCCTTGCCTGGGGAAGCCATCACCGAATTCCCGTTCTTCACTTTCACTTATGCTGACTTGCATGCGCATTTGATTGCATTGTCGATCACTTTGCTGGCTCTGGTCTGGGGGCTTTCTCTGCTGTTGGGACGCTGGGATTGGGGTTCCACCTGGAAGGAAAAGCTTCGCAACTATGCTGCCAGTTTCTTCCTGGGGGCCGTGGTCATTGGTGCTTTGCGCCCAACC
>JAAZOQ010000143.1 GCA_012797695.1 Anaerolineaceae bacterium
ACTATCGCCCAGGCGTGAAATAGTTTGCCCCGACCACAGGTAGGCAAATCTTCGATTGTTGAGTGCGCGCAGCATGAATAACTGGATCCTGTTTTCTTAATCGACTGAGTCTTTTTCCACCACTGGTCTCAGTATATAACAAAACCGCACTCAAAAGTGCGGTTTTGTCGCTCTCAGCTATTTGCCAAGAATTTTGTACATCCCCGTGCCACAAACAGAGCATTTCCCCTTCAAAGCTTTGCGACCGTTTTTCATAGTGACTTCTTCGGTCTTGACCATTTCAACTTTCTTTTTGCATTTCATGCAATATGCTACTTCCGCCATTTGATCCTCCTTTTTTTGAAAAGGGCAGAAATACCGGCATGACTTCACCGATATTCCAGATTATAGCATACGGAATCGCGAAAACGACAAGAGTTAAGGATTATCTCTTTTGCCAGTTTTCCATGGCCAACAGCGCTGTTTCAGCCCCATGATAAGCAGAAATCCGCCGCGCCAGGGTACTCGCCCGCTCCGCGCAAGCCTTTTGCTGGGACATTGCCTCAGCCAACCACTCTGGCGTAAACTGATTCACTTCGCCCATGCATCCGGCACCCGCTTCGACCACCTTGCGCGCGTTGAAGCGCCGCTCAAAGATTGGCCCCGGGAAGATCATCAAAGGAACGCCATGCTGCAGCGATTGGATGATCGTATTTTGCCCGCCGTGACAAATCGTCCACTCACAGGTCGGTAAGACCTGCTCCGCCGGGACGTAGCCTATAAAGTGTACGTTGCCCAACTGGAACTCTCCGGGCAGCCCCTGCACCCCCACCAGACAGGTCAGCTGTCCTCCCGCCGGGAAAACCTGCGGCAAGACCCGCTGCGCCGTCTCCAGCGAGAGCGAGCCCGTGCCCAGATAGGTATAGACGTAGCGACCGGCCGGGTTGATCCGCGCTGTGGGAATGTCTGCGCCGATCTGCCCCAACAAGGAACCAGTATAGCAAATATCCGACTGTTGCTCCGGTGCGCCATCCAGCTCCGGGATCGAGGGAATGATCTTGAGCACCCTGGAGCCAAAATAGAGATCGTGCAGGGAAACTGCCGGACGATTGAATGAATGCAGCACTTGTTGAGCCGCTCTCTCGACGTGCCTGTAAAGCGGTGTATCCTGACCTTTTTCCATGATGGTGGCGTAATTCCCTGCCACCGGTAATCCGCTGATGACCGCGGTCAGGTAGGCGGCCGGGTCGGCATCGGTAAACAGAAAATCTGCGCGGAACTGCTCGATGGCTGCCAGTTGAGCCTGCACCAATCGCTGAAGATATGCCGGCTGTGCCAGCCCGGCAAAAGTAAGTACGAACCAGAAATTTCCCACTTCTTTCCCCGGTTTTACCGGGATTTGCGTCTTTTGCGAATGTGCCGCGATCCGGTCCGAAAAAGCCCGAGGCAGCCCCAACAACGTAGGCTCAGGCACAATGAAGACCGGGAATGCATGTTCCTGCAATTGTTTGGCCAAGGAACCTGAAGCGGCAAAGGCAACCTCGTGTCCACGCTGTCGAGCGGCAGTGGCAATTGCCAGCACCCGGGTTAAACCGCCCCATGTGCCCGTCGGAGGAGAAAAGAGGGGAATTAAAATGCGCATGAATCTCTCCTAAAAAAAGAGCGGCGAATTTCACTTCGCCGCTCTGCAAATTCATTCCGCTTTTACTTGACGTCTGCTTCGCGGATATCGATGACCTGCTCGACCACCGGCTCGATGGCCTTGCGCAGATCTTCGAGCTTGATGCC
>JAAZOQ010000144.1 GCA_012797695.1 Anaerolineaceae bacterium
CCCTGCGGATCGAGGTCGACGAGCAAGACGCGGTGATTGCGCCGCGCCAGTCCGGCGGCCAGGGTCACGGCAGAAGTCGTTTTGGCGACCCCACCTTTTTGATTGGCGAAGGCAAATACCTGCATGATACTTTCCATTTTACGGCCCCAAAAACCGGAAGCAAAAAAATCACTTCTTATTAATGTTAGGGTCGCCTCTGCCAATTATACCGAAAAAGTCCCCTAAAACAAGGGTCGCCCCTGGGGAGAATCGGAAGCAAAAATAAGGGTCGCCTCTAGATTCGTCAGGAGAGCCGAGAAGGCCTCCAACCCGCTGCACATGAGTATTTGCCTGTCCGGTGCGGCAAGTCTCACAGACGCCACTTTTCCCGAGAGGCTTGCCGCACCGGACGCCGCCTGGAAATGGGCCCTGTTGGGTGGGCCGGGAGGGAGGAAAAGCGGGGCGAGGAAACACTGGCCTAAAAGAATTTATTTTAAAAGAACTTCTTTTTAAAGGTTTTTTTGCTGGTGGGTGCAGCAAAGATTGCGACCGCGGCCCCGAGGCAATTCCTTTGGACTGCATGAATACCGGGTCCGCAATTGTGTTGTGGAGAGTGAAAGAACAGCGACACGGCCGGGTCACGATGGGCATTGAGGGGAGAAAGAAAGTGTAACCGTGGTTACGCTTTTAAAGGTCAGGCAGTGCAAGGGGGGAAATCGCCGCGGCGTTATGGATTTGTGTTGGCAAAGTGTTACCGTGGTTACACTTTTTCTCTGTAAAAACAAAACACCCGCTGGCTTTTAATTCCAGTGGGTGTCGTTGATTGCGGAATGGATTTCTTTTTATTCGAGGCGGGCGCGGATGAGGTTGGCCAGTTCTTCGAGCAGGTCGGCAGTGGCGGCCCCGTTGCCGCGGGTGACGAGGGTATCGGCGATTTCATCCAGGGCCTGGTCGCGGTCGTAATCATCCAGATCGCTCAGGGTGGTGACGAAGCGCTTGAGAGCGCGGCCAGCCTGGCGCCCGGGTTCGGGCAGCACCGGGGTGGAAACGCGTCGTTCACTGGCGGGTTCGCTGCTGGGGGCGGGAGTGGTAGCGATCTCGGCGACTTCGTCCGAGGTAAGCTGGTTCTGAATGGCCAGCCGGATCATGCGTTCCCACTGGTCACGCGGGGTGGCCAGGACTTCACGCAGTACCCGTTCCGAGAGGCGGTAGCGGTCGGCCTGATCAAGCTGCGGGGAAGGCAGCTGCAGGATGTTGAGTAACTGCACCATGCGCGGACGGGTTAGCTGCATGATCGGCATGAGGCGGTCCCACAGCCCGGCGGGCATGCGCTGATTGCGCGCCATGCGGAAGAATTCGTAATCATCGGCGATCTCGGCCGGGGGCAGGACGCCCAGATCAGCCAGGATCAGGGAGGCAACTTCACAGGCCTGCTCCACCGCGGAAGGAGGTTCGGCATGGCGGTTTTCCAGTACCTGGCGCTGGCGGGTGGGGTGGGCCACCACTTCGACGCGCAGCAGTGGTTCATCCTGGGCGCCGGAGGAGGCGTACTGCAGACAGGCGGCCCAGAAGCGGCGCTCGCCGGTCTCGATCTGGAAGACGAAATCACCGTCGGTGCGCGGCTGCCACGAACCGGTAATGGATTTGATCTGGCCGTGTTCGCCAAAGGAGGAGCCCATTGCCAGCAGGCGGTCGACTTCCTGACGGATGCCATTGTCGTTGGCGGCCATGTCCAGCCATTCCATGGCGGCCTGATAACAGGTGATCTTGCCGGAGAAGAAGGCCACGCGCAGGGAAGGAGGCAGCAGACGGCGCGGTTGGAACCGATCCGGCTGCATCTGGCTGGGTTTTAAGCGCTCGATACGCTCCACCTGTGGCGTTTCTTCCTGGCTGACCCCCATATCTGGCACAGGAATCTTGAGCTTCTCCGGTTGGTCTTCGCCGGAAGTGAAGTCATCGAAAGCGCTGAATCTCTTTTTAGGAGGCATAATCCAATCTCCCTACTGGGTACTCTTAGCTGTTTCTTTTGCGGGTTTCGTGCAGCACCGCTTCCACCAGCCCGCTGTACTCCTGGGTAGCCCGGGAGCTGGAAGCAATGGATTCGGTGGAGTGAACGCGGGGGGGCTTATAAGTGAATACGTCCATGTGCGCGGAGTGGGCATAGGCCAGGTCCGTGGCTTTATGGATGGGGGGCAGCATCAGCGTTTTGTAGCGCTGCTGCAGCTCGGTCAGGATCTCCTGGGCTTCGGCGCGCTGTTCGTCGCACAGGGTGGGCAGGTAGCCGAAGATCTTCAGTTCGGGGCGGAAGTGGGTCTTGATCTGCTCGATGGTGCGCTGCAGTTCGATCAGGCCCGAAACGCCCAGGTAGCTGGTCTCGACCGGGATGACCACCAGGTCGGCGGCGACCAGCGAGTTGACCAGCAGATCACCAGTGTTTGGCGGGGTGTCGATCACAATGTAGGCAAACTGATTCTGCACCTGGGCCAGGGCTTTCTGCAGGCGGGTCTCGTTGGCCATTAAGGAAGGCAGTTCCCGCGCAGCGCGGATCATGCCGGTGTGATCAGAGGGGATGTAGTACAAATTGGCGTGATGGTCGCTGTGCTGGATCATGCGCTGGATCGAGGGCGGTGGGGTCTCGGTGAGCAGCGCCGACAGGCTGACCGGGAAGACGTCCTTGTGCTTATCGAACGCGATGGCCAGCAGGGCGTGCCCCTGCGGGTCCATATCCACGACGAGAACGCGGCCGGCGGGACCGTCTTCATTTTCAAGGCGCAGCGCCAGACCAGCGGCCAGGTTGACGGCAGTGGTCGTTTTGCCGACCCCGCCCTTTTCGTTCGCAATTGTGATGGTAATGGCCATAAATTCTCTTTCTAAAACCCGGTTGAGAGATTAATTAGCCGGATTTTTGCG
>JAAZOQ010000145.1 GCA_012797695.1 Anaerolineaceae bacterium
GCCCGAAAAGCCGGCATTCTGGTATCGGGTGGGCTCGCCGCCGGCACCGTGTGGAGTTGACCGCAATTTCAATCGCTTCGAAGATTTTGCCGAAGCCGTGGCGGCTTACGTGTATCCGCAGGAAGCCGAGCAAAAGGCACGACAGCGTGGTATGCCTTATGGCCGCTATGGATATATTCATTTCAGGCAAACGCCGCGTGGGCGTTTTATCGCCGCGGTTGCCGATGCCCTGGTTAAACGTGAACTGGCGCTCCACACGTGAGCGCCAGTTTTTTCTGGAGGGGGAAGACAGCCTTACTCTTCGTAAGGGTGGGTCTGGGTGCACTGTGGGGCATTGGGGCAGATGTAGAGTTTGGTTGCCCGACGCAGAAAATGTTTTTCAGTGTGCAGCACCATAGGCACGTTGCAAGCCGGGCACATGGGGGCATCTTCGAGATTCATGAACGGGCGTTTGTCCTCTTGCGGTTCTTCGGCAGCTACTTCACTGCTGTGTGATTCCAGCGGCAATGGTTCAGAAATGCTCGCGACCGCTGGGGAGTAAGCCCGATGGGCCGCGATGGCTGGGCGGGCTGCAGGTACAGGGGCCGCAGATTGGTGCGAAGAGGGGATATTCTTGGCTGTGGTAGGCAGGCTCTTGCGAATGCGGGTCGATAAGACGATCTTGAGGAATTGTTCCCCATCGTACAGATGAATGGGTTTGCCCTCGGCCCACAACCGGGCAGCATCCGTGATTGTGCCGCTGGTGATAATGGCCCCGCCGACAGCGTCGGAGGCGCGCAGGGTGCCGTAGAAATCACGGACAACGGGTTCACCGACCTTGCCGCGGTAGCGTTTGCACTGGACGAGGTAGGTTTCTCCGCGCGGGGAACTCACGATCAGGTCAATGCCGTGATCGCCGGTGCCGCCCACGACCTGTACCCGATTGCCTTGTGCACGATAGGTATCCGCCACCATTTCTTCAAAATCAGCCGGTGAAAGACTGCGAATCTCTTCAAGAGTGGTGGCAGTATATTTCTTGCGTCTTTCTTCGAGCAGTAAGGCAACTTCGAAGGGGAAGAGAAGCAAACCAATGGCCAAAAACAGGCTGGTATCACCGGGTTCCGGGATCAGATGGAAGGTTTCCATCTTCAAGAGGAAGAAGACCAAACGCAGGATGGCAAATGCGCCCCACGAGATGATCAACCCTTTGATAACGCTGCGCATGGCAGAACCAAAGCCATTTTCGCGTTTGGCGATGCCGATGAGCAGACACAGAAAAATGGCTGGCCACAGGCCTACCGCGAATTTAGCGGCAATCATAAGTAAATCTAAAAAGGTTTGCATAATCTCTCCTCCAGTGCCAGGGTGGCAGAATACAAGAAGAGATGTTGCAACTATGATGCCAGAATAATCTTTACTCAAAAGTCAGACTTTGCCCGGGTTGAAGGACTTTTACCCTGGTTGGGGTTTCTGCTTCAACCTGTTGGGCCCAGGCAAAGGCATCCTGTTTGATGTGTTCAAAGGTATTGTAATGGATGGGCACGACCAGACGGGGGTGCAGCAGCTTGACCGCACGCAGGGCATCTGCTGGGCCCATGGTGAAATTATCGCCGATGGGCAGAGCCGCCAGATCAATACCTTCTTCCCCGATCAGGCTCATGTCGCCGAACAGGCCGGTATCCCCGGCCAGGTAAAGCTTTTGTCCATCCAGTGTGGTAAGCAGAAAACCGCATGGATTGCCGCCGTTGCTGCCGTCGGGCAGCGAGGAGCCGTGCAGGGCATTGGTTAGTTTGAGATAGCCAAAGGGATAGTGAAATCCACCGCCAATGTGCTGGGCGTGACTTTTAAGCCCCTGCCGGCCAGCCCAACTGGCAATCTCAGCGATACTGATGACGGTGGCGCCGGTGCGCTGAGCAATGGCGACCGTATCCCCTAGATGGTCGCCGTGCCCGTGGGTGACCAGAATGTAATCCGCGCTGACCTGATCGGCGGGAATGCTGGCCTGAGGATTGTGCGAAAAATATGGGTCCACCACCAGCGTATAGCCGTGAGTTTCGATCCCGATAGCGGCATGTCCGTAGAAAGTAAAGGTTGTGGTCATCATCACCTCTTATATCTTTACTATACTCCGGTTCGGGAGGCGTGAACAAGAAAGACAGCAGCTATTGGCTGCTTTTACCAGCGGATCGTTTCATAATCGCAAACCGGTTGGTAGCCCAGTTTGGGGTAAATGTGATTGGGGATCGGGTTGGCCAGATTGGTCATCAGGTGAGTGTAAGCACAGCCGTGGGAGAGCAGGATCTGGCTGAGATTGCCGACCAGGGCTGAAGCATAGCCGCGTCCGCGCAGGGAAGGGGGGGTGTAGACAGAGGTCAGGGAACACCCGTGTTGGGTGGGCCAGGTGACCAGGGTCATGGCAGTGGCGATGCCATCTTTCCACAGGTAAATCTCCCCGCGCTCAAGCTGGGCGCGCGTATTGGCTTCCACAGCGGCACAGTCTTCATCCTGCATTTCTTCATGGTCGAAGGCTTTGGCCCATTCCAGCACCAGGTCAAGATCTTGAGGCTGCGCCTGCTGCAGCCGGCCGCTTTGCTGCGGGAGCCAGGCGACCTGGGTGCATTTGAACACCCGTTCGTGGCGCGTTATCTGAGGAGAGATGCCAGTTTGCTGCTGGCAAAGGTCAGCAAAGGCTTCCACGACGTGATTTTTGCCGATCACCCCGGGAATGGGATGTGAAGAGATGCCGGCCAGCAGCTTTTCGAGCGCGATCTGCTGCAGCGCGGGTTCGCAGTACAGGATAAGTGGATAAGGCGGGGTCATCAGTCCGGCAGCGATCAGGCCATGTTCATCTTCCACCCAGCCCATGAAGGGGGAGACAGATCTATAGGTCTGACTGGTTTGGTTGATGACCTGACCGCAGATTCCCAGCATTAACTGGTTGGCTGCCTCGTCGCGTTCCAGGGCGGGTTGAATGACCCGCAGAAAATGGCTGGGGTCGGAAGAAGTTTGAAAATGGATCATGTGACTTAAACAATCGGGAACCAGCTGGCCGGTACCTGAAGCTCCTTTTCTTGAGCATAAAGCTGGCGAATTTCCGCAAAGGCAGCATCTGGGGTCAGCGTCAGCCCGGCCAGATGATCCAGAAGTGCCAGATCGGCTTCACTGAGCTGATTGTCGGCCTTGGCGATCAAGCCGAAAGCGTCCCAGGGAAGGATCTCGATGCGGTTCAGAGCGAGAAAATCACGGATCAGGTCCCCGCGGATGAAACCCATACCGCGCATTTTGAAAATGCCAAATTGATCGGGGTTGGCCTGCCCGGCGCGGCACAGCAGCCAGGCTTTGCCACCGGTGATGAACTGATAAGAAGGGACGTTGAGCGTGTCGAAAGTGATTTTTAATTCTTTTTGCTGAAATTCATCAAGCTGGGCGTCTACCATGCTCCAACGCTTTTCAGCAGTATTCCAGTATTCGGTCACCCAGTGATCTTCATAGTGATTGGGCAAGAAATATTTCCCGAAGCCACAGCGGGCACGGGCAGGGATCCCTTTTTGCTTGAGCAGGGCTGCCAGAAAATCGGAAAAATCGCGGCAGTTGCCCACCAGACGTTTTTCAAGCGGACGGGGTTCGGTCAGTGGGGCATTCGATAGGTGCAGTAAGGCCGGGAATTTTTCTTTGAAGGAGCGCAGATTGACTTCGCTTTGCCGGGCTCCGTTTAGTTTAATTCCGTATCGTTCGGCCCAGAATACATGGATCAACAATCCCTGTACTACCCGTACCAGCGCGGGCAGATCGTCGGGCAA
>JAAZOQ010000146.1 GCA_012797695.1 Anaerolineaceae bacterium
GCTGACCGGGTGTCCTAAACCATTGCCGGCATCCACTGAGAGCGTGGTGGGGGATTCCCGCAGGATCGTCATGGGGCAGGCAGGGTCGATCAATCCTTTGCGCAGTCGGGAACCGTAATAACTGCTCAAGCGGATCATGCCATGTGAGTCTACCCCGCGCTGATCCGCGGCCAGCAAGACGTCAGCGGCCAGTTTTGCATCACTGGCAGAGACGCCCCAATGGACAAAGTAATCGATGATATACTGGTGCAGTTTGGCGAGGGGAAAATAATAGGTTTTGCTCATGGCAGCTCCACGCGCGGGATAGATTGAATTTATTATACCCGTTTGGAATTTTGCTTGAGGGAAATGCTTTTCTTATGTATGCTTAGCAACAGGAGGAAATCATGAAGCGTACTTTCATCGCAGGATTCATTCTGATCATTGGGTTTCTGGGGTTAGCCGCCTGTGGGTTGGTTTCGTCCAGTTCACAAAATCCGGCCAGCGGAATGCAACTGGCAACGCTAAGCGGTAATGATTCGACTACAGCGGTTTCCACTTCCACTGCAAGTCTCGAGAATTACGGTGATTATTTCACTGATGATTTCAGTGATCCTGAATCAGGATGGGTAGTTTCGACGACCGAAAATGGATCAGTTGGCTATCAGGATGGAGCCTATGTCATCGAAGCGAAGAACAATCAAGTGATTATTTGGGGAAGGGCACACCGAGAATTTGAGGATGTGCTGATCGATACAGACGTGCAGGTGCCTACTGGAGAGGAGAATGAGGATAACTCGATCAGCGTGGATTGCCGGGTACAAGAGAATGGTAATGGATACAGTTTCGAGATTTCAAGCGACGGAATGTACGGTATCCATAAATTTACTGACGACGGTACAAAAACGTTGGTTCCGTGGACTTCCAGCCAGAATGTGCCTACTGGGAATCAAGTCATCCATTTGACAGCTTTATGCCGCGGCGAAGAGCTATTCTTCTGGGTCAACCACGTGCCGGTAGCCTATGCTCACGATGATGAGTTTTCGTCCGGGGATGTGTCATTATCCGCTTCTTCGATGAAGGAAAATAAGCCTACTCGAGCGGTTTTTACGAATTATTCCGCGGCCGATCCGAACACGGATGCCATTGCTTCAGTTAATTTAAGCCAAACACAGTTTTCTGTGATCAATGATTCTGGCCAGGACATTTGTATGGTGTTTGCTGTTGACCCGGATAGCCCCACCTGGGGGCAGGATCTGCTTGATGCCGATCAGATCATTTCTGATGGAATGACGCAAACCTTCCCAATGTATTTTCCGGGGTTGAGAGACGTCAATATTGAAGATTGTGATTCTCACCCTCTTTATACAGGTGTCAATGTAGATTTTAGCCAGGACGTGACGATCACCGTGCCAGATGCACAACAACTGCAGGATTGGGAGTTCACCGGAACTGACCGGGCCTGGATCACAGGGAATACCCATTCCGGGCATTCTGCGCTGACCAATGATGATTATCTTTCCTTGTATGCTGATCGTCCCAATCAGATGGTGGAAATCGCGTCGAATAACTTTTCGATTGCGGATGTCGTAATGGTAAGCAGCGCTACCCTGGTCAATGATACCGAGGATAACCTGTCTCCATTTGGATTGATGTGCCGGGTACAACCCAATGGGGATGGCATTTTCTTCGCGATCTCTGGCGATGGGCATGCCTCGATTCGTTATGTAAAAGATAGCTATTATTATGATCTGACCGACTGGGAAGTTTCTGATGCGGTGAATCAAGGGGTGGATGCAAATATCATCGAGGGAGATTGCATTGGCGAAACCTTCACCCTGTATATCAATGGCAGCTATATTGGCGAAACTCACTATCAGGACTATGCTTCAGGAAAAGTGGGTTTGGCGTTGATGGGTTACCCAGACGTGACTCAGGTCGATTTTGACTTTCTCAAGCTGTACGCGCCACAAGAAAATTAAACTGATCTGTTGAAAAGAATGCACCCCGCGTTTGACGCGGGGTGCATGGGTTTCTAAGGGAAGAAGCGAGAAGAATCAACTGAGCCCGATGATCCGACCGGTATCCGGGTCGATGTCGATTTCCATGAAGATCGGACGGGTGGGTAGACCGGGCATGGTTGACATCGTTCCCAGCAGCGGATAGAGGAAGCCGGCCCCCACCGAGGCGCGTACATCGCGAATGGGAATGCGGAACCCGGTTGGAACACCCTTGAGCGCAGGGTCATGCGACAGGCTCAAATGGGTTTTCGCCATACAAATTGGCAGCTTATCAAAGCCCAGACGGGTATACTCGCGGATGCGTTCTTCGGCTTCTGGAGAATAATCGACCCCGGCCGCACCATACACTTCACGGGCAATGGTCTCGATCTTTTGCTTGATGGATTGGTCGAGCGGGTACAGGAACTGGAAATGGCTGGGTTTTTCGCAGGCAGCGACCACGGCCTTGGCCAGATCGATGGCACCTTCGCCGCCCTTTTCCCAGTGGTCACAGATGACGGCGTCTTCCGCACCACCTTCTTCGATGGCGGCTTTGCGCACCAGTTCCAGCTCGGCCGGCGTATCGGAGAGGAAACGGTTGACGGCTACTACCACGGGGACACCATATTTCTTGGCAGTCTGGATGTGATGCAGCAGATTGCCCATGCCGGCACGCAGCAGTTCCAGGTTTTCACTGGTATAAGCCGGGTCCAGCGGTTTGCCGGCGACCACTTTGGGGCCGCCGCCGTGCATCTTGAGCGCCCGGACGGTAGCGACCATAACCACCGCTGAAGGAACCAGTCCGGAGTAACGGCTCTTGATGTCGAAGAATTTTTCCATCCCCATGTCGGCTCCAAAGCCGGATTCCGTGATGACGTAATCTGCCAGCTTGAGCGCAATTTTGTCGGCGACGATGGAGGAATTGCCGTGGGCAATGTTGGCAAAAGGCCCGGCATGGACGAACACTGGAGTGCCTTCGACGGTCTGCATCAGGGTGGGTTTGATGGCGTCGCGCATCAGTACTGTCATGGCACCGGCAACGCCCAGATCTTCAGCGGTGATGGCTTCACCTGACTGGCTGATGCCGATTACGATCTTGCCGAAGCGTTCGCGCATATCTTTGAGGCTGGTGGTCAGGGCCAGAATGGCCATGATCTCAGAAGCGACGGTAATATCGAAGCCGGTTTCGCGGGTAAAGCCTTTTTCATCCGGCCCCTGTCCGATGGTGATGCCGCGCAAAAAACGGTCGGAGGTGTCGATCACGCGCCGCCAGGTGATGGTGGCGGGGTCGATATCCAGTCGGCAGAGCTTGCGGCGTTCTTCGCCGGAGAGTTCGTCGGGGTCGGCCGCAGTAATGCCCAGCTTTTCCAATCGTGCGACCATGCTGCGCGTGAAATGGCGCTTGCCGCTCTTATCTGCAGGGAGCAAGCGGTTGAACAGTTGCTCGTCCGTGGCGTTGGCTTCGTGGAACATGCGCGCGTCAATGGCAGCGGCCAGCAAATTGTTGGCGGCAGTAATGGCATGAATGTCACCGGTAAGGTGCAGGTTGAACTCTTCCATGGGCACAACCTGCGAATAACCGCCGCCGGCGGCCCCGCCCTTGATGCCAAAAGTAGGCCCTTGTGAGGGTTGGCGGATGCAGGTGAGCACGCTCTTGCCCAGATGGGCTCCCAGCGCCTGGGAAAGCCCGACGGTCGTAGTGGTTTTGCCCTCTCCCAGCGGAGTGGGGGTGATGGCGGTCACGTCGATGTACTTGCCATCCGGGATGGACTTCAGACGCTCCAGCACTTCCAGACGCACTTTGGCTTTGGTATCGCCATATAACTCGATTTCGCTGTCGAGCAAGCCAAGTTCATGGGCAACCTGGGTAATGGGTTTGAGAGTCGCTTCCTGGGCGATTTCGATATCAGAGGGGACGGGGTAACGCCTCTTTAATGGTGTGGGAGTAAACGGCATACGATCGGGAACTTTGGATTCAGTCATAAGATTCTCCTTAACCTGCTTTTGATTAAAGACCAATTTGCAGGGTTAAGCAAGTTAATCTCAAAAAGAACGATACGGATTCTGAAATATTGTATACAATATTAATGTATCGACAATTCATTATGGAATTGATTGCGAAAGGAGTGGTAAGCCATGTTAGTTCGAGAACGTATGACCAGCCCAGTATTAACCATTACCCCGGAGGTGCCCGTCCAGGATGCCCTGGCGCGAATGCACAGCGATAAGGTACGCCGTTATCCGGTGGTGGATAAGCACGGAAAATTACTCGGTATTGTGACAGAGGGTGATTTATTGAATGCCAAACCCTCTGAAGCTACCACCCTGAGCGTTTGGGAGATCAATTATTATCTGAGCAAGATCACAGTGGAACGGGTCATGGCTGAGAAAGTGATCACGGTGACTGAAGATTGCCCCATCGAAGAGGCCGCGCGCATTATGGCCGATAACGAGATCAGCAGTTTGCCCGTTATGCGCGGCAAGAGCCTGGTGGGGATGATCACTGAGACAGATCTCTTCCACATTTTGCTGGAAATGATGGGCGGGCGTACCCCGGGAATCCGTCTGACGGTCGAAGTTCTGAACAAACGCGGCAAACTGTACGAAATTGCCGGGATCATTCAGAAGCTGGGCGGCGATATTCTGGGTGTAGCGGCTGTCTTGGGCAAGCGGGCGGAAACGCGCATTTTTACCCTCAAGGTGGATGGCATCAAGCTCGAAGATCTGCGCAAGGCCATCGAGCCGGTGGTCGAGCAGGTCATCGATATCCGCGAAGCAGACGTCAAGTAAAAGCGGAATGAATTTGCAGAGCGGCGAAGTGAAATTCGCCGCTCTTTTTTTAGGAGA
>JAAZOQ010000147.1 GCA_012797695.1 Anaerolineaceae bacterium
CATACCTTTTGGGGGCTGTGTACCCGTTTGTACAGCAAGCTGACCGCTCATACCTTGTGCATTTACATCAATCGCTTGTTGGGTAAGCCAGATTTCCTTCAAATCAAAGCACTGGCTTTTCCGAATTAGCATAAGACCCTAGTAATATTTTACATTGGACTTAAAATATTTACAAAACCCTAAATTCGTGTTTAGACAAAAAGTAGTGTAGTAAACCCCTTGATGAAAAACCGCACCTTGGTAGAAAATTGAGATCGTGACAAAACAAGCAACTACCAAGGAGAATATTTATAAACTAACCGAGTTTCGTCAAGCCGGATATGAGAATGGGATCAGCAAGCGCATGGATGCGTTGTTTGACCTGCTGGATGCAATCCTCTGGGGCGGATCGGTGTCTTCCATTGCAATGTTCAATCAGACTGATCCGTTTCAGCGAAAATGGCCGAGTGTGTATGCAGCGGTGGAAAATGGGCGGTTGAATGAAGACTGGCTTCAGGCGTACCTGGTACCGAAAGTGCCCAGCCGTGGGATCTGCATATTTGCCTTGGGCTTCAAAATATCAGAGAGCTAACCTCTCCCTTCTATGGCGATCGCGAAAAGTATCCATCAAGGCGCTGGAGTGCAACTTTTTGCCCGGCTTATGACCAGTTTTGCGGCGTTATTCTAATTGATCGGCTTCTTGCCGGAAAACGATACTGGGCTGTTGGAACTCAGCTCAAAGGATTCTCTTCGTTTGGTTTTGATGGAACACCTGGTACCGAAATCAATCATCAAATTGCTTTTTCAGAAGACTCAAAACGACCAGGCGACATCTGTTGGATAGCTGAGCAAGTGGGGTGATGTCACCTTTCCCCTCGGCTGGTAGAAGCATTGACCCGGATGAATCGCATTCACAACTGGAATGATTCAATAAAATCTCCAATCAAGGCAAATCACTACCCATTGAAAAATGTTGGATGCTAATTCTCGAGTTGGACCATACCTTAGTTGCAATGGAGGCCAGGGTCATATTCCGGAAGCTGGGTGGACAAATCAAGCATGGCCCCAATGTAGTGGCCACCCAGCAAACGATCCGTTTTCGTAAACCGACCCGTATCTCCGGATATCTAAAACAGGAAAAAGAAACGATTGTGAAATAAATACACTCTAAATTTGGGGGCTGTTGATAGCGTGGTCTTAGTCTCTCGGGCTTGGCGCAAGGATGATTTTGGGACAGGCGAAATGGAAGCGACCTGTCAGTTGTTCCGGGAAATTGGCGATCGTTCGGTAGTCCGGATCTTGGCAATAACACAGGATTTTAACCAGATCCATATCCTCCAAAAGCAATCCTTGTTGAGACAATTGGACATGGTGGGAGCCATTCTTTGGGTTATCTGCCCATACACCTCAGCCATCCACAATGAAGTAAAACATCTGCTTCGTCGTCTTGCCCTACCTGCAACTAAAAGGTAGCCAAGATAGGCTGGTTTCTTCCCGCGGGAAAGATAGTCGAGGGTGTTATATTTTCATATTGGAGATTCGTGAAAGGGAGAAAAAAGTGGCCACCTTTCCCTTATCAGGCAAAGTGGCCTCAGTGACTGTCTCAAATAATTTCCTCTTCTATCGTTAGCTATGCGTTGAACTTTGAATTAACACTTCTGCTGGAATACCCAATCCCGCATTCAACTTACGGATCATCGCCAGAGTCAACGGGCGCTTGCGGCTCAAGACCTCAGAGACTCTCCCGCTCGGTCCAATATATTGCTCCAGGTCGCGCCGGTCTAAGCCGCGGCTGTCCATGTAATACTTTATCGCCTCAACCGGATCGGGAGGGAGAATGGGATATTGTTTTTCCTCGTAGGCTTCCACCAAAGTAAAAAGCACTTCAAAGCGATCCCCGTCCGGCGTGCCAGGTTCAGATCCCCACAGCCGTTCCACTTCAGCCAGGGCAGCTTCATAATCTGCTTCAGTCCGAATAGGTTTGATTTCCATAGACATTTCCCTCGATTCTAAATGCTGGTCGCATCAATCCGGTCATACTCCGCGTGGGTACCCACAAACCGGATGAACATTTTCCCTTGGGAGTATTCAACCACCACGATCAACCGGTAGGTATTGCCTTTGATATTGAAAACAACCCGGTTGTTCGGAAGGATACTGACGCTGCGGTAGATCGCTTTGATTTCTGCCGGTGAATTCCAGCTTGCTTTCTTGGCTTCTGTATACCAGGCGCGCAGCGGTTGTTCGGCATCCGGATGAGCCTCCCAGAATTCAACGAGACGGCGACGTGAGATAATCCGCATAAGTTATTATAGCACCTTTCTCCCAATATGGGAGATTCTGTTCTCCCAATTGGGTCGATTTCAATACTATGCCATGCCAAATTTAATGCCCGGCGATTTCTACGGGTCGGAAATTGCACGCCGGCGTATGCCTGGCCAGCATACTCCAGGAGATCTTCTCAAATACCTTCCACCACAGATCCGGAATATTGTGCCAGAGAATATCCTCGACACCCGTGGGGATGTTCTGGTCATCTTGAGAAATCCGGTCCAGGAATCCACCTGGGTGCAAGCCAATATTGGCGTAAACCACGGAATAGACCGGCGCTAGAACTCCAAAAGTAACCAACCGTCCTACACCACAACGCTTTGGCTCGACCTCTTGGGCCGCATCCAGGCGATCCGACATGAATTGCCAGTAGGTCATGCCGGCCGGGACTTGGGCCACTTGCATCGGTTGGTTGCCTTTGAAATAAATAAACCCAGCAACAGCCAGCAACGCCAGCACGAATGCCAATAAAATGGCATGAAATACGAACCGGACCAATCCCGCCAGCAACCCAAAAATAAATTTCATTGATCCTCCTTGTTGTCCTTTGTCTCTGTGATGCGGTATTCTGCCCTGGGATCCAACACACGGTGAAAGCGCGCTTCTTCGCGGTACATACGATCCAAAGCAATCTCAACGATGTTGCCCTCACTGCGGCCCATCAGGGTAGCCATTTCTTCAAGCTGCCCCAAGGTTTCACCGCTCAGACGAAATGAACGAACCGGTTTATTGGATGTCTTTGTTTTTGGCATGTTTGCTCCTTGTCTGCATTGTACACTAGAGTATTACTTTGCACAAGGCTCAATCCAATATTTTGGCTCGTGCTGACCCTTAACGACTCTACTCCCCCTCAAGCCTGGCTTGTGGCCCAAGTCCCTTGCGTCGATCCAGCCAGATCGAGCCGTCTTTGCCTCGCTCCCCATTTTTCAATTGGGCCAGGTTGGTCAATGAAAATGCTGCCCGGTGCGGGCCAAGCGCATCGATGAGTTCCTTGCGAATGCCACACATGCATTCGAGGTTGTCACAAAACACGTAAATCCGTCCACCGCTGGCCGCGTGGAAATTGAGCCACTTGGTTTGCCGGGCGCGCGTATCTTTGGAGACGCCGCGTTCCACCTCGATAAAATATACGTCGTCCGCCTTCTCAGCTACCAGGTCCGGGATAAACTTTCCACCGGATGGGAGATCGATTGCCGGCGCCTCGGTCAAAATCTTATAGCCTTCTTTTTGGAGGAAGTCAGCCACTTCGATATTGAGCAGGGTGTGTTCCGGTGAAACATGGGCTGGCTGTAGGCGCTCGAATTCGCCCGCTACGGGTTCGGCTCCGGATAAATGACGGTAGGCCAGCTTCCCCCGGTCGGTTAGTTGAATGATGTCCGGGTTCGACCCGCCCGAACTTGCGCCTCTGCTCTGAAATGGCTTTTCAACGCTCACCATACCCAATTCTTCCACCAAACGTTTGATGATCCGGGCGTGGGTGCCGCTATTCCCATCCACGTTGATCAGCTTCCCCAGTTCCCCGGCAATTTCAGGACGGCGTGAGAGCCCGGTTCTCCCCAACAAAAGGATGGCCTGCGAGTCATACTCAAAGTGCTTACTCTTGCGCCAATCCACCATCCATTCAGGC
>JAAZOQ010000148.1 GCA_012797695.1 Anaerolineaceae bacterium
AACTGGCAGGGGATGGCTGCGCTGGAACCTTTTTTGTTACCCGGCCATTTTTGTTTTGGTGATGCCAAGGCAGGCGGGGCTTATCAGTCGGGTCGGCTGGTGTGTACTCTCAAGACGCTTGATTACGGCCCGCTGGCGGGTTGTGGCGAAAGCACCCTGGCCAAGAGCGCGGCCGCTTTTAGTGGATTTCTGCCGCTGCGGCGTCACGAAAACATGCTGCATTACCTGTGGGTGCAGTATGCCATCACTGGCGGCATGTGGCCGATCCTCGTGCGTGAGGGCAATTTCAGACAGGTGTTTGCCAGCTCACAAAATATTTTGACCGCATTTCATGCCGTGCAGGAATGTCTGCAGGTGACGGCTGCGCGCGGGGTGGATCTTGCCGAGTTCCCCGAAACCAATCTCTACGTTCATCCTTCCCCGCTGACGCTTTGGCTTGCCCGCACGCTGATGGCCCGACAGTTTGCCCGCAGCGAATACCAGAAACGCTGTTCTTTGCATGCTCTGTCTGATCCTGCTGAGGTGCATACCTTCTATACGGATCTGGTGGAGAACGGGCACCGTCTGGGGGTTCCCATGCCCGTCATGAATTCTTTTGCTGGTGAGATGCAGCGTTTCACTGCTCCACGTTCGGCCTGGTAGGGTCTGAACTTCCCACTACTGGGTATAATGGAAATATTGGGGAAAGAAGTTTTTCATTTTGACTCGAAAGGAAGCGAAAGGCGAGACATGGAAGCCCAGTTGTTAGCCGAAACCATCGAACGTTTGCGCACTACTTATTGGACGGGCAAGACCCGTTCTTATGACTGGCGCCGCGGCCAGCTTTTGGCCCTGCAGCGCATGCTGGATGAGAATTATGCCGACTTTGAGGCCGCGATGCGCACGGATTTGCACAAGAGCGTCTTCGAAAGCTATGCCACTGAGATCGGCTTTTTGCAGCGCGAGATCAGTCACGCGCTGGACCATCTGGCTGAGTGGATGCAGCCGCAGCCGGCTGAAACGCCGGTCTTTCTGCAGCCAGGTACCAGTCAGGTGATCTTCGAGCCTCTGGGGGTGGCCCTGATCATGGGTGCCTGGAACTACCCGATGCAGCTTACCCTGGGCCCGCTGGTGGCTGCGATCGCTGCCGGCAATGCTGCGGTCGTCAAGCCGCCGCGTACGGCGCGGGCTATTTTCCAAACGATGGGGCGCATCGTGCCGCGCTATCTCGATCCCGAGGCGTTTCTGGTCATCGATGACGATACTCCCAATGATCTGATCCTGGCCCAGCGCTTCGACAAAATCTTCTTTACCGGCAGCGCCGAGGTCGGACGCATCGTCATGCAGGCCGGTGTGCAGCACTTGACCCCGGTCACTCTCGAGCTGGGCGGCAAAAGCCCGGCGCTGGTGGACGCCACAGCCAACCTGAAAGTGGCTGCCCGCCGCATTGCCCAGGGCAAGTTCTTCAATGCCGGGCAAACCTGCGTGGCCCCCGACTACGTGCTGGCCGAGGCGAGCATTCTCGAGGCCCTCGTGGCGGAACTGGTCGAGACGATCCGTGAATTCTATGGCGCTGATCCGCAGCAGAGCGAAGAGTACGCCCGCATCATCAATACCAAACAATTCGACACCCTGGCGGCCTATCTGCAGGAGGGCGAGATCGTCTGCGGGGGACAGACAGATCGCGCGGATCGCTACATTGCGCCGACCCTACTTAAAGGAGTTTCTCCGCAGGCGCCGGTAATGCAAAACGAGATCTTCGGGCCCATCCTGCCGATCTTGCCCGTGGCCAATATGCAAGAGGCGCTGGCCTTTGTGCAGAAGCGGGAAAAGCCGCTGGCTTTCTATCTCTTTTCAGAAGATCGGGCGGTGGTGGCGGAAGTGCTGGCTAATTCCACCTCGGGTGGGGTCTGTATCAACGAGACGCTCAACCACCTGGTCGTGCCCGGGCTGCCTTTTGGTGGGGTGGGCAACAGCGGTATGGGCAAATATCACGGCGAGTGGGGCTTTCGCGATTTTTCCAACGCCCGCGCGCTGCTTGACCGTGCCACCAGCTTCGACCCCGTGCTGCGCTATCCGCCTTATGGCCCGGACAAATTGCAGCGGATGAAGAAATTGATGAACATGCGTCTGCCCGCGGCTTTGAGCAAGCCTACTGCCTGGCTGCTGGCCCACTGGGGCGATCAGATTGTGAAATTGATCAAATAGTTTCGTTTCTTTCAGGTGCGCCAGTGCGGCGCACCTCTTTTTCGGAGTGGATCATGGCCAAACAGCGTATCAGTGCCGGCGGGATCGTCGTGCAGGAGGGAAAGATCCTGCTGGTGCACCATTATGAAGCCGGCAAAGCGGATTTCTGGGTGCTGCCTGGGGGAGGCATCGAGGGGAATGAAGGCATTTTCGCGGCTGCGGAACGCGAGACCTGGGAAGAGACCAGCCTGCGAGTGCGTGCCGAAAAGATCGCTTATTTCGAAGATTTTATTGATGGCGGCCGTTACGTGTGCAAGTTCTGGGTGGTCTGCCGCCCCGAAAGCGGTACCCCCAGTATCGTCCACACTGAGCCTGGAGAGGGCTACCTGACCGGGGCACGCTTCTTCTCGCAGGCAGAGTTGGAAGACATCACCGTTTTCCCGGCCATCCTGCGCGGTCCGTTCTGGCACGATCTGGCTGCCGGTTTTCCTGCCATCCAGTATCTGGGTTACCACCAGGAAGATATCGACGATCTCTTCGCAGGGTAATCTGGCAAAACTCTTCTCTTGAGCCGCTTTCTGCTTGACAATTTAGAGTAATAGCTCTAATATTAGAGCTATTACTCTAGACGAGGTTAACGATGGAAACGAAAGAACTGATCCTGCAAACGGCGGTACGCCTGTTCAACCAGATGGGAACAGCGCGTGTATCTACCAATCGGATTGCCGAAGAAGCCGGCATCAGCCCAGGCAACCTGTATTATCACTTTGCGGATAAAGCCCACATCCTGCGCGAAATCTATGAGCACATGATCTCTGATTGGGACGAGGTATATCGCCAGATCGGCGCGGGGATGGCTCCTGAAGAAGCACTGCGCCATTTCATTGAGGCCAACTTTGATCTGCTGTGGCATTACCGCTTTTTCAGCCGCGAGACAGTGGCCCTGCTCAACGCTGATCCGCTGCTCAAGGCCAGGCACGTCGAACTTTCCGGGGCACGTTTTGAACAACAGGCGCAACTGCTGCGTAAATTGGTCGACAGCGGGCAGATGCGCTTCAGCAGTGCTGAGAAGCTGACGGATACTCTGGTCATTGCCTGGATCGTGGCCAATCAATACCTGGTCTATCTGGAATCTATCGGTCACGAGGTCGAAGAAGCTGATTTCCAGAAGGGGGCCTCACTGGTGCTGGAAGTTTTTGCTCCTTATCTGGCCCACTGAAACCCAGAAAGTAAAAGCAATGACTCAAGAAAATTCCCCTCAAAAATTTTCCCGCCGGGACGTCTTGAAATTGATCGGCGTCTCTGCAGTTGCAATCACCGCCGGGGCCGTGCTGGATACCACCCGGCCCTGGCAAAACTACTCATCAGAAACCGCCTGGCTGGCCCGGCCGCTCGACCTGCAGGCTCAAGGAGAAGACATGCTTCAGGAAATACTCCGTTATGCTACCCTTGCTCCCAGCGGGCACAACACCCAGCCCTGGAAGTTTGCAGCTTCCTCCGGTCACATCCGCATTTCCCCTGATCTGGAACGTGCACTGCCAGTGGTGGACCCCGATCACCGGGAGTTATGGATCAGCCTGGGCTGTGCCCTCGAAAATCTGCTGTTGGCTGCGCGTGCCTGCGGTTACGCTCCTCAGGTGACTTATCCCGATACCGCTGCCTGGATTGACGTTGCTCTCCAGCCGGGCAATCCCTCTCAAGATGAACTGTTTGCGGCAATCCCGCAGCGCCAAAATACACGCTGTGAATATGACGGTCAGGCGCTGACTGCCAGCGAATGGACCCAGCTCCGGGCTTTGCCGCTCGAACAGGGTATTCGCCTGCATTATTTTGACCAGACTGGTCTTTCAGCGCTTGCCGACCTCGTGACTCAAGGGAATCTGTCACAGTATGCCGACACAGCCTTTTTGCGCGAACTGGTCTTCTGGCTGCGGTTCAATAAAAAGGAAGCGTTGTTGGCGCAAGATGGTCTTTTTAGCCGCTGTTCCGGCAACCCCGAGGTGCCGCACTGGTTGGGCAAACTCTTTGTCATGAGCACCCAGCCCGGCCAACAAGCCGCCGCCGATGCCCAAAAGCTGCTCAGCTCTTCAGGAGCCGTGATCCTCACTTCCAGCGACGATTCTCCATCTGCCTGGGTACGTACCGGCCAGGTATATGAGCGGCTGGCCCTGCGCCTGACCTCTCTGAACCTCCGTTCATCCTTCTTGAATCAACCCATCGAAGTGGCCCAGGTACGCGGCCAGGTACAGAAATCATTGGAAGGTACCGCCATGCCCCAACTCTTGCTGCGTTTCGGGCATGCGGCCCCCATGCCGCGTTCGCTGCGGCGGCCGGTCGCAGCGGTGGTGCAGGGCTAAGTTGGCCCCAGGGATTTTTTGTGGCATAATTACTCGCACTAATACCACCTGAATAACCGAGGCCAATGTATGTTCTTCGTCGACGATCCTTACGTATCGGATTTCTTAAAGCGCACCCTGCTCGAAAACCAGTTGCCGCTGGTGGCTACCCCGGCAGCGGGCAAGTTTTCCTTCCCGGCCGGTATCCGCTGGCTGAGTGAAGCGGAAGCCGTCCGCAACGCCCACGAGACGGCTGACCTGCGCCTGTACACCAATTCCGAGAATACCATCGGCTGGATCGCCGAACACCTGGCTTTTACCGGCATTCCTGAAAAGATCGACCTCTTCAAGAACAAGGCCAAATTCCGCCGGCTGATCGCCCCGCTCTATCCGAACTTTGCCTTCCGCGAGGCCAAAGTGGAAGAGCTGCGCTCCCTGAACTTCGCCGATCTGCCTCACCCCTGCGTACTCAAGCCCGCGGTCGGGTTCCTCAGCCTGGGCGTGCACATGATCTATACCGAGGCGGACTGGCACGCTGCGGTGGATGCCATCGAGGCCGAGATCGCCTCCATCCGCGGCAGATACCCGGAGCAGGTAGTCAACATCGATACCTTCGTGATCGAGCAGTGCATCACCGGGGATGAATTTGCCGTGGACGCCTACTACAACGCCAGCGGAGAAGTGGTCGTGCTCGACATTCTGCACCATACTTTTGCCTCTGCCGCGGATGTGAGTGACCGCATCTATACCACTTCGAAAGACATCATTACCGCCAATCTGGCGGATTTCAGCAATTTTCTGGGGCAGATCGGCAAGCTGGCGGGGGTACGCAACTTCCCGGTGCACGTCGAACTGCGCCGCACTGCCGCCGGCGAGATCCTGCCCATCGAGGTCAACCCCATGCGTTTCGGCGGCTGGTGCTCCACACCAGATTTGGCTTACCTGGCTTATGGGCTCAACCCCTATCTATACTATATCCATCAGCAAGCCCCTGATTGGGACACCTTGCTGCGCGGCAAAGAAAACAAACTGTACAGTGTGGTCATTCTGGATAATTCAACCGGGAAAACGGCTGCTGAGATCAAGAGCTTCGATTATGACGCCTGCCTGGCTCATTTCGAGAAGCCGCTTGAATTGCGCAAGATCGACTATCGCCGGCATGGGATTTTTGCCTTTCTATTCGTCGAGACGCGCGCCGATGCCACCGCGGAACTCGATTACATTCTGCAGTCGAGGCTCAACGAGTTCATCACCTGCTAAGCGAATAGGGAGGGCATGATGCAGCAAACGATCGTTCACATTGCTCTGGTTGTCCGGGATTACGATGAAGCCATTGCGTTTTACACGCAAAAACTCCATTTCACCCTGGTGGAAGATACCTATCAGCCAGAGCAGGAGAAGCGCTGGGTGGTGGTCGCTCCGCCGGGATCGGCCGGCACCACCTTGCTGCTGGCCCGCGCCTCCAAACCCGAGCAAGAACCCTTCGTTGGCAATCAGACCGGCGGGCGTGTCTTCCTCTTTCTCAACAGCGATGATTTCTGGCGCGATTATACCGAGATGCGCGAGCGCGGTATCCATTTCGTGCGCGAACCCAAACAGGCCGATTATGGCCTGGTGGCTGTTTTCGAGGATCTCTACGGTAATCTCTGGGATTTACTGCAGCTGAATCCAGACCATCCCCTGGCCCAGCGGCAGAAATAGCCGTGGTCGCCTGATTTCATGTCTTTTCCAGGGCTGTTTTTCGTGCTGGAACTTCTCTGGCTTTTCAGCGTCTGAAGAGCATGGAGACCTCTATGAAAAAATTGATCTTTCCTTTGTTTTTGATCGTCAGTCTTTCCCTGGCTGCTTGCTCCCCTCAAACCGTGACCCCCACGGCGACGACAGAGATTCCTTTGCCCGCGCTGACTACCGCTGCGGTCACTCCAGAAGCCACCAGCACCACGGAACAGACTTACACCAGCACGGATTTTGGCTTGAGTTTCACCTTCCCGCGGGACTGGTACGGCCCGGAGGAGTACGTTTCTGGCGACAGCCTGCGCGTGGCGGTAGGGTCGGATGAGGTCTATCCTTATGGCACCGACCGCACCGAACAGAAGGCCACCCGCAGTAACTCGTACCAGATCGTGCTGCAGTTCAATCGTAACGATACCGGCACGACCTGGCAAACCACTTTTGATACCCTAGCCGGTCTGCAAGATGGGCAGTCCAGTTCCGATATGCGCAGCAAATTGATCCGCGTCAGTGCCCTCGATCTGGGCAGCTATCAGGGCTACGAGTACATTGTCACTCTGGCAGATACGGCTTCGACCGAACCGGTGTACAGCCGTGTCATTCTGCTGCGCGATGATCAGGGGCATCTGCTCAATTTGATGGGTTCCCCCAATAACGTCGAAATTCCGCTGGGGCAGGGCTGGAGTGAACTCTACCAGCAGATCGACACCGAGAATCAGCCGATCTTCACCGCGCTTTTCGACTCCCTCTCTTTACCCTGATCTTTTTCTTCCCGACGGATTCGCCGGGAAGCTCTATTTAATGGTCAGAACAGCAGATTGGCATATAATTAAGGCTTCTGGCATCCTTTGATCATTCTTTGACCAGCTCCCAGAACACTTCACTACAGAATGGATTTTCGTCATGCAATCGAAATCAATTTTCCGCCTGGGGGGAATCTTGATCCTTTTCGCTTTGCTTCTTACCAGTTGCAGCCGTGCGGCGGTCCCTACTGTCAGCGCACCTGCCACTGCTGAAGCCACCGTAGCTGCCACGAGCAGCCCCACTGTACTTCCTGCTGAAACTGACGGCACCGCCAGTCAATACGAACCGGTAGATGCCTCAGTCTGTCAGATGCTGCAGGGTGT
>JAAZOQ010000149.1 GCA_012797695.1 Anaerolineaceae bacterium
CATTCAATTAGGTGTCTCAGGAGTAGAGGATGTCATTGCGGTAAAAAACGGTACAATGAGCAAGCAAACAGCTGTAGCGGATACCACAGTGGATGTGGCTGGGGCATTTGCTTCTGCATTTGTTGGGGCAGCTGCAGGCGCCGCTGTTTGTTCCATTATCCCTGGGTTGGGAACTATTGGTGGCGCGCTGGTTGGTTTCGGAGTGAGTTTGGTCGCAAGTGGTCTGGTTCAGTATGCCTGGAATGCACTGGTACATGATGCAGCTACTTCGACTATTTCGTCTGCTTTGGAATCTTTCTGGAAATAAAAATCATGAGGAGAAAGATAAATGTATCAAATTTTTCATCTTTGTATTGATCCAGAACTTTTAGCTCAGCACTGGCAGTTGCCGCTGCAAGAGCTTCAGACAGAATTTCAACGCCGCCTACCTATCGAACCGCAATCGAACTGGGCCATGCCCAATCAGCGCATGTACAAATTCGCCCTGGAGCCGCAATTCAAGTTCTTTAAAAAGAAATACGGCGAAAAGACCTCACTGCATGAGATCGCTGCCGAACTTTCCACAGGGCTGGTTTCCGAGAACAGGAATGCGAATTGGGATCCGAGAAAAGTAGATTCTCAAGTGTATGAATTGGTACGGGTACAATCTGTATACCGAGCTTTGCTGCTTCTGGATCACCAGGGCCCTTGCAGTTATCCCATTACCTATTTTATCAATGATGATTACTTTGTCTCCTATCTAAAATTTCGGGCGAAAATGAGCAATTCATTACGCTACGATGCTCGTATTCGCAAGAATATCATTGAATTCATCTGCCCACCAGAATTGCATCCGGTGATTCCCAATGTCTGGGAATATTACGAAATGGAATATCTTTTCCACTGTCCTTCGCTTTTGGATGCTCAATCCTGGCGAGAAAAATGGGATAAGTTGAACGAGATCCCAGACTTCTGGAAAAACTTCAAAATAGTGGATGATGCTCAGAACAGAGATGAATTTTTGGAAATCACAGGTGTTATCCAACATGTACGTGATAGAAACAATCGAAAATACAAGAAAATTCACAAAGACGATTTGCTGCAGAGATATTTTGAAAAGGCTTGGCCGAAGTATCCAGACGTGGAAAGTCCGGCTTTTCTGGCGATTGCACTGCCGCATTTGCAGGCTATTGGTGAGATTGCAGCCTATGCAGAACAGCACCAGCTTTGGCTGGTGAGATTTCAAATTTAATAAACAAACTTAATTTT
This sequence comes from Anaerolineaceae bacterium, assembly GCA_012797695.1. Taxonomy (GTDB): domain Bacteria; phylum Chloroflexota; class Anaerolineae; order Anaerolineales; family Anaerolineaceae; genus UBA6107. Next base: position 1,249 of record JAAZOQ010000149.1, read on the forward strand.
TCATACCACGGAGGAAAACATGGGAGATTGGGCCTATCTGGTGATCAATAAGAGCGGCATGGTGGACGAACCTTTCGAGCCCAATGAGGCGTTGGCAGCGGCCAAATACATGGTACCGGCGCTGTGGGCCACGTTGTATCAGGCCAGCCATTTTCAGGATCGCACTACGGATTGGGATATCTACGATGCTTTGCTCGTTCCCGCGCAGGAGGGCATCGCTCTGGCAAGTTCCCGTCGCCCCCAATTTGTGGAGCTGTTTGGTGAGAAGTATGCTGCTTATTTCGATCGCTGGCTGGAGCAGCTTCAGCCTGCGGTGGGCAACTATCTGCTGCTGGATATTGGGGACCTCAATGCGTTAAGCGGGGAAGGGTTTGGCCGTGAGATTCATGCCTGTGTTTCAGCCTGGGAGACCGGCGTTCCCATGGAAGTAGAATCCATGCTGGGGATCGCCGGGTTTGATTATGACCGGCAGATGGGCCGGGCGGTGGTTTCTTCCAAGAAAGATGAAGAAACGTTGCGTATTTGTCTGCAAGGGACTTTTCTGAAGTGAGTTTGATATGAAATCTTACTTGATATTCTCAATTCTGGGAGCTTTGGCGGGCGTGCTTGGATGTCGCTGGTGTATGCACAGGTATGGCTTTCGCCGCAAGCAGCATTAATGTTGCTGGGTTCTGCAGATAAATAGGTTGGGCCGTTAATCCCGACCAAATGATGATTGGAATTCTTTGATGAAGGGGGTACCCATGAAGGGATCTCTTAAACGTTTACTCGCCCTTTTGATTGCCTTGCTGGCGATTCTGCTGGGATTGGCTTCTCTGTTCACCCGCAGCCGCTGGCTGCCCGTGTGCTCCTGGGGGGTGATGGCCCTTAGCCTGACGCTGGCCCTGGCCGCGCTGGTCCAGAGCGACCGGAGGCAATTCCTGGCAGACCCCCGGCGTCTGCACCGCTGCATCCGTCTCGACGTGGCCGGGCTGCTTCTTTCCACTGCCGCCGCTGTGCTGGCCGGGAGGGAGGTGCTCCGCCTCGTGCCGGGGAGTGCTGCGTCCGCGGGCGTTTTGCTGGCCCTGGTGCTCAGCTTCGTGGCGGGCTTTGCCGCCGCGGCCCTGGTGCAGCTCCTCTTCAGCCAGGCAGCACGCCGCATGTCGCAGGCCTGAGCAAGTTTTAGTCTGTCTCTTCATACAATGCCCATGAGACAGGCAAGACAGCGCAGTATAATGAAAATCAGCATAGAAGGAGGAAACCATGCAAATCTTTGGCATACTTGCCCTGATCCTTGCCATCGTGGCGATCATTTTACTGTTACAGAATCTGGCCGCGGCCAGCATGACCGTTTTTCTTTGGAACGCGCACACTTCTCTGGCCGTGCTGCTGGCCCTGGCCATCGCCGCGGGCGTGATCATTACCCTGCTGCTCGTCCTGCCCGGCTCGATCCGCAACCGGATGGCCGCGTCAGGATTGAAGAAGAAGATCAGCGGCCTCGAAGCGGAACGCGACGCGCTGCAGAAAAAAGCCGCCGATGCCGAAAAAGAAGTCTCCGCCCTGGAAGAACAACTGGCCAGCTATTCAGCGGCACTGGAAGACAAGCAAAATAATGCGTTGAAATAGGGAAACGGATGCGGGGGTCGGGCCTGAGTGCCCGACCCGCCGATCTTAAGAATTAGATTAAGAATTGCCGGCGGGTTTTGGTTGCCTTCTGCTCTCTCTGCGATATAATAAAGTGCATGATTTTAACTCTCGAAGAAGTCAACCACATTGCTGACCTGGCCCGGCTGGACCTGACGGAAGAAGAAAAGCACAAGTATCAGGAACAACTCTCGGCCATTCTGGATTACGCGGCACGCCTGCAGCAGATCGATACCAGCGGTATCGCGCCGACTGCGAGCGTTCTTTCTTCTGCCAGCCCGCTGCGTGCCGATCAGGCCGGGGTGAGCTTGCCGGTGGACGAGACGCTGCGCAATTCTGCCCATACCTCCGACGATCAATTCCGCGTTCCCCCGGTGTTCGAATGAGTACGAATTTCCTTGATCTGACCCTTGCAGAAATGCTCGCCGGGCTGCGTTCCGGCGAATTTTCAAGCCGGGAGCTGACCCAGGCTGCCCTGGAACGCATCCAGACAGTAGAGCCGGCGGTACACGCGTTTCTCTCGACCGCGCCTGAGGCGGCCCTGAAACAGGCCGATACGGCGGATACCCGCTTAAGCGCGGCCCGCCAGCACGGCGAGACTGACCTGCCAGCACTGCTGGGCCTGCCCATCGCGGTGAAAGATCTGCTCACCGTGAAGGGAATGACCTGCACCTGTGGTTCCAAAATCCTCGAGAATTTCGTTCCGCCTTTTACCGCCACCTCCATCCAGAAGCTGCTGGATGCAGGCGTGATCATTGTGGGCAAGACCAACATGGATGAGTTCGCGATGGGCTCCTCAACCGAGAACTCAGCCTACGGCCCGACCGCCAATCCGTGGGACCTGACGCGCGTGCCGGGCGGTTCGAGCGGTGGTTCGGCAGCAGCCGTGGCCGCCCGCGAGACCCCCATCGCCATCGGTTCCGATACCGGCGGTTCGGTGCGCCAGCCGGCTTCGTTCTGCGGCCTGACCGGCATCAAACCCACCTACGGACGCATTTCGCGCTACGGCCTGATCGCTTATGGTTCCTCGCTCGATACCGTGGGCGTGCTGGCCCACTCCGCGGAAGACATCGTGCCCATTTTCACCCAGATGGCCGGAGCGGACCCGAAAGACGCGACCTCCGTGGACGTGCCTGTTCCCGCCATCCGTCTGAACAACTCCACCGACCTGAAAGGGCTGCGCGTGGGGGTACCGGCGGAATATTTCATCGCAGGCATCCAGCCTGAGGTGGAAGCGGCCGTGCGCCAGGCCATCCAGACGCTGAAAGAGATGGGGGCCGAGATCGTGGCCGTCTCTCTGCCGCACACCAGCTATGCCTTACCCGTTTACTATCTCATCGCCCCGGCTGAAGCCTCAGCCAACCTGGCCCGCTACGACGGCATCCGCTTTGGGCCGCGTGCCGAAGCCGACAGCATGTGGGGCATGTTCCGTCAAACCCGCGGCCAGTTCTTCGGCCCTGAGGTCAAACGCCGCATCATGCTGGGCACTTATGCGCTCTCGGCCGGATATTACGACGCCTACTACGGTCAGGCGCAGAAGGTACGCACCCTCATCAAGCGCGACTTCGACGAAGCCTACCAGAAGGTGGACGTGATCGCCTGCCCGGTGGCCCCGACCACTGCTTTCAAACAGGGTGAGCACACCGGCGATCCGCTGGCGATGTACCTCGAAGACGTCTTCACCCTGCCCATCAACCTAGCCGGCATCCCCGGCCTGGCCTTCCCGGTGGGGTTCGACTCCAACTCCATGCCCATCGGCATGCAATTGCTGGGCCCGCACTTCAAGGAAGACGTCCTCTTCCAGACGGCACACGCCTATCAGCAGGTCACCGACTGGCACAAACGCAGCCCCAAGCTGTAGAAATTCGAGTTCCCGTTCATGAAAAATGCCCTGAGAGTCTTCATTGCCCTCTGGTATCTTCTGGGTTGGCTGACGCACGTCTATTTGGCTGTCACCGCCCCGGCTACCTATGCCGTTTTCGGGCAGACGGCGCTTCTGCCGCTGCTACGCAACCTGTGGCTGAACCTCATCATGCCCAACATCCGCTTCTTTGCGCTGCTGCTGGCTGCCTTCGAGATCGCGGTCGGCTGTCTGCTGGTCAGTAAGGGGAAGTGGGTCAAGATCGGCCTGGTCTTCAGCCTGCTCTTCAACCTCTTTCTGGTCGTGCTTGGGCTGGGTACCGTCACCGCTGACCCGTGGCAGGATTTCGTCGCCAACCGCATGGCCAACCTGATCTTCATCGCCCTGCAAATTCCGCTCTTCTTCTGGACCTTCGAGCGCTCCCTGCCCGAAGTGATCAAAAGCAAATTCAAGCACCCCTCGGACTGACCCATGACCACTCGCCGCGGCTACGCCGCTCTCATCCTGACCACCGTCATCTGGGGGTCAACCTTCATCGTTACCAAGCTGCTGCTGGAGCAGGTCGCTCCGCTGCAGCTAACCCTGCTGCGCTTCGTCATTGCCTTCATCGTGCTGGCCCCGCTGGCTGCCCGCCAGGGATTCCATTTCAAAGACATCTTCAAACCCGTCTTTCTGCTCTTTGGGTTGACCGGCACGACGCTGTACTTCGCCTTTCAAAACCTGGGCATGAATTACACCTCAGTGACCAGCACCTCACTCATCCTGGCGATTGTGCCGGTGCTCACCTCCATCTTTGCCGTGATCTTTCTTAAAGAGAAACTCACCCGCCAACTGATCGCCAGCATTGGGCTGGTAACCGTGGGCATGGTCCTGGTGGCACTCAGCAGCGGACAGGAAGAACAAGGATCGAACCCGCTGCTGGGCAATTTGCTCATCTTCGCCAGCGGACTGGCGTGGGCCGTCTACACCATCCAGGGACGCAAGATGTCGGGCGATTACCCGGCCCTGGTCATGACCGCCGCCAGCACAGGCGCGGGCGTGCTCTTCTTGCTGCCCTTTGCCGGCTGGGAAGCCGCGGTGGTGGGGCTGCCGCACTTCAATGCTGCCGGGGTCGCCGAAATCGTCTATCTGGGCCTGGCCGCTTCAGCGCTGACCATGTTCCTGTGGAACTACGCTCTGCACTATCTGCCGGCCAGCATCGCCATTACCTTCGTCAACCTCACCCCGGTCATCGGGGTGGCCAGCGGCTACATTCTGGGCGAAAATCCGCCGCTGCTCAAACTGGCAGGCGGTGCCCTGGCCATCGCCGGTGTCTTCTTCAGCAGCCGCGGGGCCAAACCGGCCGCAGCCGAAGAAACCGGTAAGTGAAACTTTTCTGACCACTCCGCGTATGTAAATTAACTGATTCGAGGAGCGAAAGTCTATGTCCAACTCAAATGTAAACGTCAACATCCCTGCCTCGCAGGGGCCAGGCTGCCTGGTGCGCGGACTGTATTTCATCTTCGTGGGGTCCTGGCTTGGCGCCATCTGGCTGATCATTGCCTGGTTCCTCAACGTGACCATCATCGGCCTGCCGCTGGGGTTGTCAATGCTCAACCGCATTCCGCAGGTGATGACCCTGCGCCCGGTGCGCGTACAGACCACCGTCACCACCCGCAACGGACATACCAGCGTGCAGCAGACCGCGCTGCGCCAGCGCCCCTTTTTGCTGCGTGCGCTGTACTTCGTGCTGATCGGTTTCTGGTTCAGCCTGGTGTGGATGATCATTGCCTGGCTGATCTCGGGCATCACCCTGGGGCTGGGATTGCCCATCGCGTTCTGGATGTTCGACCGCGTGCCGCAAATCACCACCCTGGCCCGCATCTAGCTGGCCCACTCCTCCCCCGCTTGTGCGGGGGATTTTTTTACTCTGTGCCCCAGAACACGGCCTATCGACCAATCGGCAGGCGCGGTGTACAATTATTCGATGGAATATGCAGGCCATCTCTTGAAATTCATTTCTTTCACAGGAAGCTATGACCTCAAACTATAAAATCATCATCCCCATGGCTGGACTCGGATCGCGCATGCGACCGCACACCTGGAGCCGGCCCAAGCCCCTTCTCTATCTGGCGGGCAAGACCGTCCTCGATCACGCCATCGAACAATTCGACACCCTCCCCGGTCTCAGCGACGCAGAGTATATCTTCATCGTCAGCCCGAATCAGGGTGAGCAAATTCAGGAGCACATGCAAACCATCCACCCCGACAAGGTGGTGCATTTCGCCGTGCAGGAACACATGCGCGGCCAATCCGATGCCCTCCTGGCAGCCCGCGAGTACGTCCATGGGCCGGTGCTCATCGCCTTCTCGGATACCCTCATCGAGACCGACCTCGACTTTCTGCGCGGCGAAACCGCGGATGGAGTGGCCTGGGTCAAACCCATGCCCGATCCGCGCCGTTTTGGCGTGGCCGAAACAGACGCCAGCGGGCGGGTGACCCGACTGATCGAAAAGCCTACCGATATCAAAAACAATCTGGTGTTGGTGGGCTTCTATTACTTCCGCGAAGGAATCGATCTGCTGAAAGCAATCGACACCCAGATCGAGCGCAACATCAGCCTCAAGGGGGAGTATTTCCTGGCGGACGCCATCAACCTGATGCTCGAAAGCGGTGCCCATCTCAAAGCCCACAGTACCGACGTGTGGTTGGATGCCGGCATTCCTGAAAGTCTGCTCGAGACCAACCGCTACCTGCTTGATCACGGCCGCTGCCACTGCGACATCAACGACGGCGAACTGCCCGGGGTCACCATCATCCCGCCGGTCTCCATCCCTGAGAACGTACAGCTTGAATCGGCTGTCATTGGCCCGCACGTAACGCTGGGCGAAGGGTGCAAGATGAAAAACGTGGTGGTACGCAACTCCATCATCGAAGCCGGCACCCAGGTCACCGACATGGTCGTGGAAGGCTCACTCATCGGCCGCAACGTCATCCTCGAGGGCAAACCCGACCGCCTGAACATCGGCGATAACTCATGGGTGACCAAGTAGTCAAAGTCGAGTGTTACAGCGGATCCGCCTATGCGGAACGCCCAACTGCGCTGGTGATAGGCAGGCAAAGAATTGCGGTGAAACGCTGCCTGCAGAGTGCACGCACTCCGCAGGGAAAGACGTTCACCATTTTGCTGAATAATGATTTGATCGTAAAATTGGACTATTGTGAGAAGGATGATCGCTGGAACGCCACCGGCCTTCCAGATTCGTTTTCCATTTCAGTACAGTAAGGAGTACCCAATGCCCAACCATTACCTCTCACGCCGCGTGACCAACGTCAAACCCTCCGGCATCCGCAAGTTCTTCGATATTGCCTCGACCATGAAGGACGTCATTTCACTTGGCATCGGCGAACCGGATTTCACCACTCCGGAACCGATCCTGCGCGCCGGCATCCGTGCGCTCGAAAATGGCGAGACCCATTACACTTCCAACCTCGGCATTTTGCCGCTGCGCAAGGCGCTCTCGGCACACCTCGAAGCCCTGTACGGCGTCAGCTACGATCCTGAAACAGAGATCGTCATCACCGTAGGCGGGTCGGAGGCCCTCAATCTGGCCGCGCTGGCCCTGCTTGACCCCGGCGACGAAGTGCTCATCCCCACCCCCTGTTTCGTTTCTTACCAGGCCGCGGTGATCTCTGCCGGCGGCGTCGCCGTGGAATTGCCCAGCCGGTTGGAGAACAATTTCGACATCGACCCCGAGGAGTTCCGCAAAGCCATCACCCCACGGACCAAAGCCATGCTCATCGGGTTCCCCAATAACCCGACCGGCGCTGTGGCCACCCGCGAAAGCCTGCTCGAGATTGCCAAGATCGCCGAAGAACACGATCTGCTCGTTCTCTCAGATGAAATCTACGACCGCCTCGTCTACGGATTCCAGCACGTGTGCTTCCCGTCTCTGCCGGGAATGCGCCAGCGCAGTCTGCTGCTGGGCGGCTTTTCGAAAGATTATGCCATGACCGGCTGGCGCATCGGCTACGCCTGCGGCCCGGCGGAGATCATCAAGGGACTGCTGGGAGTGCACCAGTACATGGTCATGTGCGCCTCCACGGTTTCGCAATATGCGGCCCTCGAAGCCCTGCAGCATGGGGAGCCTTTCGTGCAGCAGATGGTTGCTGAGTATGACCGCCGCCGCAAACTGCTGGTCAACGGCTTCAATCAGATCGGCCTGCCCACCTTCGAACCCAAGGGGGCGTTCTATGCCTTCCCGCACGTGGCGGTCACCGGCCTGGACGATGAAACCTTCAGTACCCGACTGCTCGAAGAAGAACACGTAGCCGTCGTCCCCGGCAACGCGTTTGGTCTGGGCGGCGAAGGTTTCGTGCGAACGTGTTATGCCACCAGTTACGATCAGCTCGAAGATGCTCTCGAACGTATCGAACGATTCATCAATCGCATCTAAAAGTAGGGGCACGGCATTGCCCCTACAAAGATAATATGTTGACCCCAATCCATCATCGTCGATCTATCCGCTTACCGGGTTATGATTATTCACAACCCGGTGAATATTTCATCACCATTTGTACCTATCAACACCAACCAACTCTTGGCGAGATTACTCATAGTGAAATCGCTCTATTTCCATCAGGATTAATCGTTCGAAAGTGCTGGTTGAAAATTCCCAACCATTTCCAGGATGTTGAACTGGGAGCGTTTGCCGTCATGCCCAATCATATTCATGGAATCCTTCACATAACCGATTTTCCAGAACCCCAAACCGATCAGTTTACTATTGAGAAACAAAACTGCGAGAAATTTAGTAAACCGATACCCAGATCTATTCCAACAATCGTGCGGTCTTTCAAATCTGCTTCAGCAAAATACATTCATCAAGATCAAAATAATTCCAGATATTCCAAAGAAGCAAATTCTTTCCCGGTGTGGCAGCGAAATTATTACGAACACATCATCGAGACGGAAAAAGAATATCTCGCCATCGAAGCCTATATCGAAAACAATTCGACTAACTGGAATAAAGACAAACTATGGATAAGTAAGAATTAAACCTATCCGTCTCCTACAGTTTTTAACCTAACGAACCAAATTGTTTTCCAGATAAAACTCCCTCCTAAGTTTCACCTGCCATCCGGAAAAATGATCAACTCGCAATTTTCGAGCAGGCCGCGCATCTGGCTTTCGTTGATCCTGGCGCCGCGCATTTCAGTGGTGCGCAGGTCGAAAGAAGCCACGTTCGCCCCGCGCAGGTCGGCACCATTGAAACGAGCGTAGCGCGTGGACGCCCCTCCCAGATCGCAGCCCAGCAGGAGGGCTTCAGTGAAATCCCCTTCATCGAGCAGCGCGTAAGACAGGTTATTGCCGCTCAGGTCACATTTGGCCAGATTGGCCCCACGCAGATCGGCATATTTGAGATTATTGCGGCAGATTTTGGCCGAGTGCTCGAAACGTGCGCGGAAGAACTTGGCACCCACCACATTTGATCCGCTCAGGTCGAAGCGGAAGAGATCGGCCCCCTCGAA
>JAAZOQ010000150.1 GCA_012797695.1 Anaerolineaceae bacterium
CCAGCAGAATCACCAAAGTCATAAGAGTAGATACCTTTGGTGAGTGAGGGCGTCGCCGTGGGCTCAACAGCCAGCAGACGGGCGCGCTGCCCCGATTTGAGATTCTCACGCAAGAAGGGGAAGGCGATCCCGGCAAAGTTTGAGCCGCCGCCCACACAACCGATCACGACGTCCGGGTACTCACCAGCCAGATCCATTTGTTTGAGGGCTTCTTCACCGATCACGGACTGGTGAATGAGCACGTGGTGCAAGACGGAACCTAATCCGTATTTCTTGGTACCTTTTGAGATGGCGGCCTGTTCGACTGCCTCTGAGATGGCAATTCCCAATGAACCGGGGTTGATGGGGTCTTCTGCCAGCAACTTACGGCCAAAGCTTGTCTGGTCACTGGGGCTGGCAAAGACACTGGCCCCGTAAGTTTCCATCAAATAGCGTCGGTAGGGCTTTTGATCGTAAGAAACCCGCACCATGTAGACTTCCAGGTCGAGGCCATAGAACTGGCAGGCCATTGCCAGTGCGGAGCCCCATTGGCCGGCCCCTGTTTCAGTCGTCATGGCCTTTGTGCCGGCGATCTTGTTGAAGTAGGCCTGTGGAACGGCGGTGTTGGACTTGTGACTGCCCGATGGTGACACGCCTTCGTATTTGAAATAGATGTGTGCGGGGGTGTGCAGAGCTTGTTCCAGCCGGCGGGCACGGATCAATGGTGTGGGGCGCCACAATTTGTAAACCTCCCGGACTTCTTCGGGAATGGGGATGTAACGTTCTTGGCTGACCTCCTGCTCGATCAGCCCCAATGGGAAGAGGGCAAGCAGATCAGCGGGGGTGATGGGCTGTTTGGTCTGGGGATTGAACACCGGGGCAGGTGCCACTGGGGAATCCGCATTGATGTTGTACCAGAAATGCGGGATATCCGATTCGTTCAAGAGGTATTTCGTTTGGTCTTCCATAGTCAGCTCCTTTGAAATGAAAGTGGGTGATGAGGAACTGACAAAGAAAGATCGTCAGTCCCTGGTTATGGGGACGGACGATCAGGCCCGCGGTGCCACCCCGATTAAGCTGGTGAATAAAAAAATCTCCGGAGAATTGCTCCCGGAGATTCGGATGTGCCAGCTTCACTCGTTGAGTACGACAGAATTGTTTATACTCGTTGCCCTCTAACGGCGGCTTTCCCGGCGACGGTTACTCGATTTCTCTTTCACCTGGCTGCTCAGAGGTCCATTCGATTTCACTTGTCGGGCAGGTTTTCACCGTCTCCTGCTCTCTGTGCCGATAGACTGAAATGTACTCGTCCTCGTCAAAGCATTTGCATATGTGATTGCGTTTATTATATTCTTTCTGAAAGACAAGTCAAGAGGTCAGACTAGTTAATGCGAAAATGGGTGACCCCGGGGACGGTGCTGATGAAATCGTGGATGTCTTCGAAAGATTCATCCTCGATGGCTTTGATCACCAGATTGACTGTGGTGGATTGGTATTCCAGATTTTGGTCAATGCCCATCGAGATAATACTTTTGTTCAACTTGTGGAACCCTTCTTCAAGGGTTTTGATCAGGGCCGGGTTGTTCTTGGCCGTGACCGAGACGCTGACCGTGGTGTAAACCCGAATTAGTTTCTTTTCCAGAATGTTGAGCAAAACCAGCACGGCCAGCAGTAGCAGGGTCGTGGCTATCCCGGCAAAATAGTGGCCAGCCCCTACAGCCAACCCGACCATTGCGATCGTCCAAAGTGAGGTAGCGGTGGTTAATCCCTTGACGTTGATGCCATAGCGTAAAATGGCCCCAGCACCCAAGAAGCCGATGCCAGAGACGACCTGTGCTGCCAGACGAGCGGGGTCGCCGGTGATAGCGGGTAAAAACTGCATCGATAAATTGATCGAGATGGTCATGGCCAGACAGGAGCCCACAGCCAGGATCGTATGCGTCCGCAGCCCGGCAGGTTGGTTCTGGCGTTCGCGCTCGAAGCCGATCACCATGCCCAGCACAGCGGAAATACCCAAACGTAAGAGAATCTCGAGATTACTGATCATGATCGTTTCTCATAATTATATCGGCGAAATAATCTCTTTCAAGCGAAGCAACACTCTCAGAAAAGTGGAGCTGGAAGACCGGTGCAAAAGCGGGGAAATGCTCAAGTACTTCAGTATACAGTTGCTGGGCCAGCCGGCGAACAGCAAAATGCGCATTGGGCGCCGAACGCAACTGGATGAAATGCCACAGGCTACGTAAGTTGCTGCTCAGAAGGAAGCGGCGCAGAGCGGCATTGGGCACGACGTATCCGCCCAGAGCGGGGAAGGCATCAGAAAGCTCAGTGAAGAATTGCTGCGATTCGTGCATGGCCTGATGAAATTGCGCTTCACAGCCCGCCTGACGGATCAGACTGGGCAGCGCATAACCTAAATTGGCAGTCAGCGGCTGAGGCGTAAGCGTAAGCATGCGATGACGTTTCACTTCATAATAAGCCCCCTGATCGAGAGTGATGTCAAAGGTCAGAACGGCGTATTCCAGCTCACGCAGTGGGCTCTCATGGCAATTTTCGAAGCAGACCATTTCACGTGCGACCCGCTGTCGTTCAGTTACGGACCAGGCAGCCACAGTTTCCAGACACTGCGCGTAGGCAATATCATGAGTGCGATAATAATAAGCGGCCAGAAGGCGGTTTTCAGCATCTGGATCGATCGAGATGAGCTGGCACCACGATTGCGGTGGGCGTGCAGACGGGATGTGCACGGTGCTGGTCTGGATCTGCTGCAGGATTGGATCGGGATTGGCATATTTCAACAGGGTTGGGATGGCGGCCACGGCAGCGGTTTTAATTTCAGCGCCGATGGCACGCACTTCCTGCAGTGGGTGAGAGAGCATTTTGACCAGTGCATGTTCCAGGGCGCGGGCGTTGATGGTCATCCCCACGTTGGCCAGCACCCCGGCAGGAAGCAGATAACGGCAGCTATCGATGGTGGCAGAACGAATGCGGCGCTGCCATTGTGAGGCGGTTTCTTCAGGTAATTGCGGAGATGTCTGGCTGAGATAGCGAGTAACCTGCTCGATGCAATCGAGGTAGGTTTGCAGCAGCATTTGACAGGTTTTTATGTATTTTGCCTGCAACGGAGAGCCACCGGTAAGCTCTGGCGGTACAAAAAAGGCATCATCTTTCCAGGTCTGGTAGCGGGTAGATTTTTCGGTGTATGAGGCCAGTCGGTTCGATTCCAGACACTCACAGGCCAGACGCGATATATTCTCGACGGCGATGTGCAGGACGGCGTGCTCTGCTACCGAGGAATGGCCATAACCCACTACCCATTTTTCATTGAATTCAGCGCTTTTTTCGGCATTGAGTTCATCGGCAATGACAGCAAAAGATTCCGGTGAGCGCGAAGTTTTGGCAAAAGCCACGGCAATGGTTTCAGGGGAATACTTCTGGGGGTCCAGCAGGTAGATATGGGGTTTATCTGGCATGGTTAAACAGCTCCCGAGTCTTTTCGATATCCCGGTTTACCTGAGCAATGAGGTCAGCAGAACTGGCGAAGGCTTTTTCGGGGCGCAAATATTCCAGCAAATCCAGCTTGAGAAAGTCACCATAGAGATCGCGGTCCAGGTCGAGTAAATGCGGCTCGACGCGCGGATACTCGAGCGGGTTCTCGAAGGTGGGGCGTACGCCAATATTGGTGACGGCTACGTAAGCTGAACCATTGACGAAAGCGCGGCAGGCGTAAACTCCGCGGGCAGGCAGCAGCCGTTCGCGCGGCAGGTCGAGATTGGCAGTGGGGAAACCAAGCTGATTGCCGCGATGTTCCCCATGGATCACTTTCCCGCTCAAGAAATAAGGCCGGCCCAACATTTCGTTGGCCTCGCGGATAAGTCCTTCTTGCAGCAGGCTGCGAATCTGGCTGGAGGAAATGGTGGCTTCCCCCATTTTGATGGGGGGAATCACTTCTACTTCATAACCAATGATCTTGCCCAACTGCTGCAGAGTATCCAGATCACCAGCCCGATCACGGCCGAGAGCAAAATTGAAACCGATCAGCAAATGGCTGACATCCAGTTGATCTTTGAGCATTTGCATGAAGTTCAGCGCCGTCAGGTTGGCCAGTTGAGCGTCAAAGGGAAGGGTAAAAACCTCGTCCACGCCCAGCTCTTTGAGAAGGGCTTCACGTTCGTCTGGCTCGGTCAAGTTGTGTCCCAACGAAGCTCGCCCGAAATAAACGGCCGGGTGGGGATGGAACGTGACGACCACGGCGGGGGAATGCTCAGCATGCGCCTGGGTCACGAGTTGTTGGATGAGGGTTTGATGCCCGTGATGGACGCCATCGAAGGTGCCTACGGCTACCCAGGCTTGTTTGATGTCGTGACGGTCAAGTTGGATGAAATCGGTCATGGGCTAATTATAGATGAATGTAGATTAATCAACTCCCCCTCGCGTGTGGCGAGGGGGTGAAATTTACGAGAAGAAAACTTTCTTGGGCTGCCACTCATTTGTGGCCTCGTCCAGTTCCAACAGGGCAACGAGTTCCCCTTGTTCACTGATGCCGCGGGCTTTGGTGCCTTCAGGGTTCTCCGCTGGGACGCGGTTGCCGTGGCGCACGGCCTCGATCTGCTCGTTGTTCAGTTCCAGGGCTGGCCAGTCCGCGAGGGCCTCAGCGGCGGGAATCAGATATTGATACCAGGTGCCGTCGGCGAAGGCTTCATTCAGCTTGCGCAGAGGAACGGCATCACGCAGGGTGAACTTGCCGCTTTTGGTACGGCGTAGCCCAGTCAAAGTGGCGCCGCAGCCCAGACGATCACCCAGATCATGTGCCAGCGAGCGTACGTAAGTGCCCGAAGAGCAGAAAATATCGATCACAGCTTCGGGGGGGGCCCATTCGAGCAATTCCAGTGAATACACACTGATAGTACGGGGCGCGAGATCCACTTCTTCGCCCTCGCGAGCCATTTCATAAGCTTTGCGGCCCTGTACTTTGACGGCTGAGTAGGGAGGGGGAACCTGTTCGATGTCACCAATAAAGGTTTTCAGTTCTTTTTCGAATTGCTCTTCAGTAATGTTGTCTACCGCAGCGGTAGAGGTTTGTTTGCCATCTTCATCGTAAGTATCTGTAGTCTTGCCCAGCGTGATCACGGCCTGATACCGTTTATCTGAGGCGGAGACGTACTCACTCAAGCGGACGGCTGGCCCAATCAAAACGATGAGCACACCCGAAGCCCGCGGATCCAGCGTGCCCGTATGCCCGGCACGACGAATGTTCGTGCCTTTGCGGATCACCTGAACCACATCGTGAGAGGTCATTCCTACTGGTTTATCGATTACCAGCACCCCTGAGATGGCATTCTTCATATCAAAATTGTCTTCAAACGTCATTTTCAACTCCATTAGGTCTTTCTTCCACTTTTTCGAGGAGGAAAATTAAGGGAGGAATCACTCCAGCCCTATTTATCACCAGGATTACTTTCTCTGATTTGACTCAGATAGGAACGGGTTGCCTGCAGGACAAGATTCTGCACTTCTTCCAGCGTTCCAGAGATTTCGGCGCCAGAAGCAGCCGGGTGGCCGCCCCCTCCAAATGAGGCCGCCAGTTTGGAAATATCCAGGCCGGCTTTGGCGCGCCAACTGATCTTGACGATGTTGTTTTTTTGTTCGACGAAGAGGACAACGACATCCATGGGATCGATGCTCGAGAGGACGTTAATGAGATCGGCATCGTCAGTTAAAGTATAACCAGATTTCTTACGATCTTCGAGGGTCAACGCACTCCAGATGAGAGTACCCTCACGCTGTAAGCGAGACAAGCCGAAGCCCCAATATTGAGCAGCTTCGAAGCTGCGACTTAAGAGGGCTTTGTTGTAAAGTTCCGTGATGTTGGCTCCCCGATCCATCAAACTCGCGGCCAGACGCAGGGAATGAGCCGTTGTATTGGATGTACGGAAGCCAATGGAATCACTCAAAATACCCGTCAGGAAAGCTCTGGCGGCAGCTGGTGGGATGGTCAAGCCCCAGGCCGGCGCTTTCTCAGCCAGAATAGCGGCTGTGGCAACGGCATCTGGGCAGACGTAATTGATCTCAGCAAAATTTTCGTTGGTAATGTGATGATCGATGGCGATATTGACTGTCTTACCATCCAGCACACCGCCGACGCGCTTGAGGTCAGAGCAGTCCACAGCGATGTAGAGGTCACATTCTTCGGTAAAGCTGGTCTGGTAGAGATCACTGCCTTCCAAAAACTCAAAGGTATGAGAAAGCCCGTCCCGCAAGACCATTTGCACCTGTTTCCCGGCAGCCAGCAGGCAAAGCCCTAAACCAAGCGAAGAACCAATGGCGTCTCCATCGGGGCGAATATGAGTGGCAATGCCGATGCATTTTGCTTCAGAAATTCGATTGCGTATTTTCTCGTCCAGCATAAATCAATCTACTCTATTCCTCTTTGTGAATGGAAGCAATCAATCTTTCAATGCGATCGGCGCGCTCTGGGGTAACATCCCAGTGAAAGCGCAGACGCGGAAAAGTGCGCAGCTCAATCTTTTCAGATAACGATTTACGTAAGAAACCAGAAGCATTTTCTAATGCCTGCAGCACTTCTTGTGAACGCTCGATGCCTTCGATGGCAGAGACATAGATTTCGGCATAAGATAATTCGCGATCTACTTTGACCTCGGTGATGGAGATACCCTCGAGACGCGGGTCATGGATTTCACCCATTACCAGCATTTCTGAGAGCTCCTGACGGACGCGATCACTGATTCGTTTTAACCTCAAAGAAGAGGGCATGACTTACTCCATTTCTGTCCAGATCAAGCTTACTTAATGTTCTTTTCCAGCGTGAAGCATTCGAGAGTATCGCCTTCAAGAATATCATTATACCCTTTCAGCGAGATGCCGCATTCGAATCCCTGACGGACTTCTTTTACGTCGTCTTTCTCATGCTTCAACGAAGAAACTTCCCCTTCGAATACTTTGCTGCCATTGCGCAGCACGCGAATCTTGCCATTGCGGCGCAGTTCGCCTTCAGTGACACGGCAACCGGCGATCGTGCCCACTTTGTTAATCTTGAAGATGGCTTTGACCGTGGCGGCTCCGATATGAACTTCCTTGACTTCGGGCTCGAGCATGCCTTTCAAAGCTTTTTCGATGTCTTCGGTCATGCGGTAAATGATGTCATAGAGTCGGATCGAGATCCCTTCGCTATCGGCCAGACTGCGGGCAGAGTTCTCAACCTGCACGTTGAAACCGATGACGATGGCTTTGGAAGCAGTGGCCAGCATGATGTCATTTTCAGTGATGTTGCCTGGCTCAGCCTGCAGAATGTTGATCTTGATATCCCCTTTGCTCAGGTCGTTAAGGGAGTTCACGATGGGTTCGAGAGAGCCCTGTACATCTGCTTTGATGATCAGTGGTAACTCTTTGACCTCGCCTGCCTGGAACTTCTCGAAGAGTTGTTCCAAAGTGGCTTTGGGGGCATTATTGTTGATCTCAGCCTGCTTGGCATGATTGGCTTCGATGATGGAACGGGCTTCACGCTCGTTGGTGACCACCTGGAATACTTCACCAGCGGCCGGTACGTCGCCAAGACCCAGAACCTGAACTGGAGAAGAAGGTCCGGCGGATTTGATCTTGTGCCCACGGAAGTCGAACATGGCGCGAATTTTGCCAAATGCGTTGCCGGCAAGCACAGTATCTCCTTCTTGCAGCGTACCATTTTGCACGAGCAGGGTGGCGGTGGAACCTTTGGCCTTGTCGAGGCGAGCTTCAATGACGGTACCGATCACTTTGCCATTGGGGTTGGCCAGGATATCCATATTATCCGAGACCAACAAGATGGCTTCGAGCAGATCTTCGAGCCCCTTTTTCATTTTGGCAGAAACGGGAACGACCAGCGTATTGCCG
>JAAZOQ010000151.1 GCA_012797695.1 Anaerolineaceae bacterium
GGGTAACGGATCATCGGGATCTGCAGCTTCGTCAAAAGTTCTACGGTATCTTGCCGCAAAGCTGAGCCATCTTTCGTCCAGATGCCGTCGTAAACGCATCGTTCCAGGTGCTCTACGAACTGCCCCAGCAAAAAGGGAGAAACCTCGCCCTGTGGAGTATCAACATTGATCTTGATCTTCGAGACAACCGGTTTCTGAAAGAGAGACATCCAGGCCGGTTTGAGATTCTGATATTTTTTCTTTTTGACTGAATCCGCCAGGGTAAACTCAAGCAGGCCCACCTCGCGGGTTTCAGCCTCGATCTTGACCGGTCCCGAAAGGGAATGCCCGGCGACCGTGATTCTGATCGAGATTCCAATCGAAGCCAGCAGGGGAGAATCTTTGTCGATCTGGCTGGCCGGGTAGGCAGCGGCATTTTCAGGGGCTACAGTGATCTCTTCTGGGATGATCTTCTGATCTCCAACGTGCAGCGCGAATGCCGTGATGGTGGCCGGAGCAAAAGTATCCAGTAACACAAACTCGAAACCCTGAGCGTTTTCCTTGAGACTGCCCGGGATGATCAACTTTCGCAAAACAAATTCTGGAATAGCCATTATTTCACCTGTACATCGAGAGTTTGCAGAGTGGCCTTTTTCTTGCCGATCATCAGGATGGGAATGATCGCCAGCAGAGTGGCAACAGCCGCCGCCTGGAAGATTAGCCCGGTCGGGATGAAGGCTTCCTGACCATTGAGTGTGGTATGAATGCCATAGGCCGTTGTGAGCCAGCTTCCCAGCAGTGGGCCGGGAACCATGGTGAAGGCCACCGAGAACATGATGACGAAGCCGCCAAACTGACCGCGTTTATCCTCCGGGAAAAGATCTTTCGTCCAGGCAGAGGTCGCGATGGTCCAGGCACTGATGGGGGCCAGCCACAAGATACCGGTCAGGATCAGTCCCAGATTGGTGCGCGCCAGTGAGAAAGCGAACAGTCCAATAGCTTCGAAAATGATCGCCAGAATGGTCATACGTTTTCGTCCCCATTTGTCGACCAGCAGTCCCAGCGGATAAGCAGCCCCAATTCCGCCGATCAGGATGGCAAAGAAAACGATCAGTGAAGATTCGAGGTTGGTTTTATTCAAGAAGTGATTCACGTAGATCAGCAAATACGGGAAGAAGATTTGCTGCGCGACTCCCCACAGAGTGATGGCGATTAAAACCAGCAGCAGATCGCGCGAGAGTTTTGAGTTTGAGTCCTTGAAGGTACTGGCTAACTGCGACCAGTAACTGCCCTCTACGGGCTTGGCTTCCCCTTTATTTTCTTTGAGAAGCAGCCCGGCGACCAACCCCAGTACCAGCACCATTCCACCCACGATGTAGAAGAAGGCAAAGTAACCGAATTTATCGATCACGATCCCGGCACCGCCATAAACGAAAAGCAGGGCCACCCAGCTCAAAATTTCCAGCACGCCCATGACCTTGCCGCGGTTTTCGACGGTGGTAATGTCGGCGACGTAAGCGTGAAAGACGGAATCATTGGCGGTGGAACCCAGAAAGGTCATTACGCAGTCAAAGAGAATCGCCATGAAAACGGCCACTCCAATCGACTTGAAGAAAGCCGCGGTCGGGAACGCCGCCGTTGTGATGCCCCAGAGGATGTATCCGATCAGCAAGAAGGGTTTGCGCCCCCATTTGCTGCGTTTGCGATCACTCAGAGTTCCCATTGAGATTGAGGCAATGGTGGCTGTGATGGCACTGGCCGCGACCATCCAGGAAATCGGGCGCGGATCAGGGGTGATATTGTTGTAGATGAAGGTATTGAAGTACTGATTCTCGACGCCCCAGGCCAGGGAGCCCAAAAAACCGAGAACGATGATGGCAAACCAGGTTCGCTTGTTCAGCATGGAATTCTCCTCTTTGCAGGAATTAGGAAATAGTTTGAGCCAGGGCAATCGCGC
This sequence comes from Anaerolineaceae bacterium, assembly GCA_012797695.1. GTDB lineage: Bacteria > Chloroflexota > Anaerolineae > Anaerolineales > Anaerolineaceae > UBA6107. Next base: position 1,937 of record JAAZOQ010000151.1, read on the forward strand.
CAAGTTCACCGGCGCGGTCTCCCAGACCGGGTAGCTGAATGAATTGATCGGTCTCTTGCAATAATTTTTCATTCTGAACGTAACCGTTCAGGCAGGCAACTGTTTTTGCTCGCACCTGAGCGATCAACCCCGGAATTTTCATGACCCCGCCGCCCAGAATAATGCGTTCAGGCGAAAAACTGACGATCAGGTTCCCCAGTGCATAAGCAATGTAATCTGATTCCAGCTGCCAGGCAGGGTGATTCGCAGGTAAAGTCTCGGCGGGTTGTCCCCAGCGTGTTTTGATCGCCGGTCCGCTGGCTAATCCTTCCCAGCAGTCCTGATGGGAAGGACAAATACCGACAAACGGATCCTGGCTGCGGTCATGCGGCAGAAACATGTGTCCAACTTCTGGGTGAATGGCACCGTGCAGGGGTTTTCCCTCGTTAATGATGCCACCGCCAATGCCTGTGCCAATTGTGATGTAGATGAAATGCCGGCACCCCTGCGCATTTCCCCAGCGCCCTTCTCCCAGAGCTGCAGCCGTTACGTCCGTGTCGAAAGCAGCCGGAATTTTCAGCTGTTCTTCAAAATAATGTACCACCTGTGTGTTGCGCCAGGCCAGTTTGGGGGTAGAGGTGATCCAGCCATAGTGGGATGACTCATGGTCCAGACAGATCGGGCCAAAGAAGCCCAATCCAGTTGACTCAAGTCGAATCTGATTTTCCTGCTTTACTTGTTCGAAAAAATGGATTACTTTGGGAAGCGTTTCTTCTGGAGTAGTCGTCGGAATACGTATCTCCGCCAGAATGTGTTCTGGACCGCTGGCAACGATACAATTGAATTTTGTTCCGCCAGCTTCAACACCTGCATACCACTTAGTCATTGATTCACCATTGATAAGGAAGTTTTGGTTAATCATAGCACAATCAAACTGTTCGAAATAGACAAATCACAGTACGGTATAATTTGTCTATTCAACATTTTTTGTGTCAGCAGTTGAGTTAACCTGCTCGGTTTTCATCTTTATTTTCCGACAGAGAAATTCAACCATTTTTATTTTCATCGAGGGAGTAATGGATCTTTTTGAAAAGTGTAGAAATTACACAGATGCCCGTGAAGCCATCGCTCGCGGCATCTACCCTTATTTCATTCCTTTGAATGAAACTGAGGGGACGGAGGTAGTCTATCAGGGCCAACGCTTGATCATGTGCGGCTCGAACAACTACCTGGGGTTGACCACTCACCCCAAAGTTCGTGAAGCCGCTGTGGAAGCGACAAAGCGCTACGGCACAAGTTGCACCGGTTCTCGCTTTCTGAATGGCACCCTGGTCATGCACGAACAGCTTGAAAAGGAGCTGGCTGAATGGGTGGGCAAGGAAGCCACGCTGGTTTTCTCAACCGGTATGCAGACCAATCTAGGCACGGTCAGCGCCCTCATCGGGCGCGACGACGTGGTCATCCTCGACAAAGAGGATCACGCCAGTATCGTGGATGGTGCCCGCCTGGGTTACGGAAAGATCGAACGCTATCGTCACAATGATCTGGACCATCTCGAAAAAGTGCTGCAGTCCATTCCTGAAACAGCGGGGGCCTTGCTGGTTGTGGATGGCCTCTTCAGCATGGAAGGTGATCTGGCCCCCATTCCCGAGCTGGTGAAATTGACCAAAAAATACGGTGTCCGCTTTATGGTCGATGACGCTCACGGCATGGGCGTCTTGGGCGGTGGTCATGGTACTGTAGCGCATTTCAACGCCACAGCTGATGTGGACCTGATTATGTCTACCTTCAGCAAGTCATTTGCCTCACTGGGCGGCTTTATTGCCGGGGATGAAATGACCATTGATTACATCAAGCACAATGCGCGCTCGCTGATCTTTTCTGCCAGCATTCCGCCTGCCAATGCCGCTGCAGCTCTGGCTGCCTTGCACGTGATGCGTGACGAGCCAGAACGGGGCACTCGCGTCTGTGAGATTGCAGCCCGCATGCGCCGCGAGTATAAGGCAATGGGGTTCAACATTGGTAAGTCCGAAACCCCGGTCATCCCCATTATTATTGGGGACGACGAAAGAACCTTCCTCTTCTGGAAGACTCTCTTCAGCAACGGCGTTTTCGTTAATCCGGTGGTTTGCCCGGCTGTCAGCCAGGGGCATCAGCTCCTGCGCACCAGCTACATGGCCACCCATACCGATGCCCAGATGGATTTCGTTCTCGAAACTTTCCAGCGTGTCGGCAAAGAATTAGGGATCATCTAGTCGTAAAAAGAGCCCGGTCAGAGATTTCTGGCCGGGCTGATTCTTTATTTCATGATAAACAGAATGCCGATCGTTCCTGGCCCGCAATGACTGGAAATGGTCGCGCTGGCGTGAGTGGAACAAATTTCTTCGATATCAGCAATTTTCTTGAGTTCACCAGTCAGGTAATCTGCATCCGCATCTGAACCCGGGTGGGTGATAAAAACCCGGTGCAGATCGATATTGGGTAACTTCTTCTTGAAATCAAGCACCATGGAATCGAGAGCTTTCTTGCGGCTGCCGCTGACTTTCTCTTTGATCCCCAAGGTGCCATCCGGCTGGACCTCGATCACCGGGCGGATGCGTAACAAACTGCCCACTACGTGCTCCATCGCGGAACAACGGCCACCCATGTAAAGATAATCCAGGGTATCGATCACAAAGCTGGTATAGACTTTGGAGGTCGTTTCTTTCAGGGCCATTTCAATCTCGTCGATTGTTTTTCCCTCTTCCCGCATTTCAGCCGCTTTCATCACCAGCAAGCCAATCCCTGTGGAAAGGTTGAGCGAGTCGACCACTCGAATATCCGCATCGGGCAGGCTTTTGGCTGCCAGTTGGCCATTTTGATTGCTAGCCGAAAGCTGTGAAGAAATACTGATATAAATTCCATCCTGATACGGCTTGAAGGCCTCGGTAAAAGAAGCTACTGATGGTGCCGAGGTTTTGGGGAGTTTCCCAGTTTTTTCGGCATAAGCAAACAATTCACCCGAAGTAATGTCCACACCATCCAGATAGCTCTTCTCGTTGATGAAGACCCCCAGCGGAATGATGTGAATGTTATACTTTTTGATCTGTTCTGGCGACAGATCACAGCAGCTGTCAGCAAAGATTTCCATGATTGTGCTCCTCGAATAAAAATGATTGTTTACAGCAAATGAAGATAAATGAATGATCTTTTGATTTTAATCCAATTTTGCTAACTAAAAAGGAGATTCCCATTGTTGAAAATCTCCTTTTGCAGGTGACTTACCGCGAAAACGTTCCGCCGATCAGAACAAACCCCAATCTTCGCCCAATCCCTCTTCCATCATCGAGAAATCCCAAACGTCCATTCCCAGATCGATCCCTACCGGCCGTTCCAGCATTTCTTCTGCCTTCTGACGCACGGATTCAAGCATCGAAGGGCCATAAGGACAAAAAGGAGTAGTCAGGATCATCTTAACGATGGCTCCATCTGCGTCGATCTTGACATTGCGGATCAACCCCAGCTGGATAACGTTCAACCCCAATTCTGGATCCGTGATATCACTCAGCCCTTTCTTGAGCTTGTTAGCCAGTTCGGGGTCAGTTTCTTCCGCTTCCCAGGCCGGGCGGTTAGTACCAGGTTTGCCATTTTCCATTATTTAGTTTCCATCAGGCTTTCTTTAGAGATAATGTAAGAGCACTGATTGTCTCCGTCTAAAACGCACTCCACTTTCTGGGTGGGGGCAGAAAGGAAAGCGGAGATCAGCGTCTGGTCCATCAAACATACTTCCGGATGTTCCTGGCCCACGTGGTAGAACGGGCACGAAACCTCACGAATTTTGTAGTCTTCACCGATCTTTTCCCATTCGATCTCGAAACCCTGTTCCGCCAGGGAACGTTTGATGAAATTCAGCTTTTCTTCGATAGGCAGCTTCTTAATGCGCTCTGCCTGATCAGAAGCGATGCTGGTCGCGATTTGCGAGAAGATGGATTCAATTTCATTCTCAGGCATGCGCATTTTTAATTGCGTCAGCAAAAGATTGGTTAACTGCAAATAGCGGGTGGGGAATTTTTCCATCCCGGTTTCGGTCAGTGAATACACCATCCGCGGACGACCCACACCGTGCCGGACTTCATCAGCCTGTACCAATCCATCTAGCTGCAGATTGGTGAGGTGGTGCCGGGCGGAAATGGTATTGATGTTGACCGCTTCGGCCAGATCGTTGATGGTCGACTGCGGATGATTCAGCAAGGTCTGCAAGATTTTCTCGCGTGTGCTTTTCATAAAACCTCTTTCTCAAAGCAGAGTCATCATATCATATTTCGAGAATATTTGTCAATAAATAGATAAATATCCAATAAATAATAAGAGAATTATTAGAACAATCTCGATAAATTAGGTATTTATTGACCCGGTACACTGGGTATGCTATAATGTTGCCGTTGTTATAATTATTATGAATTAAATGATAATTATTAACAAATCGACCCTTTATTATGTGAATAGGAGTTCTCCTCCATGTCAGAATTAACGATCAAGAATCTGCATGTCAATATCGATGAAAAACCAATCCTTAACGGTGTCAACCTGGTGGTTCCGCAAGGGGAAGTACATGCCATCATGGGCCCCAATGGGACCGGCAAATCCACACTGGCAAATACTTTGCTTGGATATCCGTCTTATACTGTCACGCAAGGGGAAGTCTTTTTCAAAGGCGCCAACTTGCTGGATCTCTCGACAGATGAGCGCTCGCGTATGGGGTTGTTTCTGGCCTTTCAATACCCGGTTTCCATCCCTGGAGTAACCGTCGCCAATTTCCTGCGCACTGCTCTGAATGCGCGACGCAAACAGGAAAATCCAGACGAGAAGGGCATTCCCATTCCCGAATTTCGTAAATTGTTGAAATCCAAAATGGATGAACTGAAGATCGATAGTTCTTTTGCCGGCCGTTATCTGAATGAAGGCTTCTCCGGCGGTGAGAAAAAACGTGTTGAGGTCCTGCAGATGGCTGTTCTGGAACCTGAAATTGCGATCCTGGATGAAATCGATTCTGGCCTCGATATCGACGCATTGCGCATCGTTGCGGATGGCGTCAATCTCTTGCGCGAGAAACAAAACCTGGGGGTTCTGGTCATTACTCACTACCAGCGGCTCTTAAACTACATTAAACCGGACGTCGTTCACGTAATGATGGATGGCAAAATTGTTGAATCGGGTGGCCCTGAATTGGCAGTTCACCTGGAAGAGCATGGTTACGAGTGGGTGCGTGAAAAAGTCGAGGAAGAATCGTTTTAGTGTTTCCTCTTTTATCGTGAAAGCGAGGAGATTATGGGTACCGAACAAAACGCGAAATTTCTAAACGATCTCGGCGAGTACCAATATGGGTTCAAAGATCCCGAGACGTATGTTTTCAAGTCACAAAAAGGCCTGAATGAGCAAGTTGTCCGGCAGATCTCGGCCATGAAAGGCGAGCCGGATTGGATGCTGCAGTTCCGCTTGAAGGCCCTGGCGCATTTTCAGCAGCGCCCGCTTCCCACCTGGGGCGCGGATATTTCCAAACTCGATCTGGATGACATTTACTATTACGTCCGCCCAACGAATGAATCTGGTCAGAGCTGGGATGACGTTCCGGAGACCATCAAGAATACTTTCGACAAATTGGGCATTCCTGAAGCCGAGCGCAAATTCCTGGCTGGAGTCGGGGCCCAGTACGAGTCGGAAATGGTTTACCACAACATTCAAGAACATCTTGCCAAACAGGGTGTGATCTTCCTGAGCATTGAAGAAGGGCTGCGCCAGCATCCTGACCTCTTCCGTCAGTATTTCGGCACGGTCATTCCCATTGAAGACAATAAATTTGCGGCTCTGAACTCGGCCGTCTGGTCCGGGGGCTCTTTCGTGTACGTCCCAAAAGGCGTTCACGTGGAATTGCCGCTGCAGGCTTATTTCCGCTTGAACGTGGCCAACATCGGCCAGTTTGAGCGGTCTCTGATCATCGTTGATGAAGGCGCCCAGGTTCATTACGTCGAGGGCTGTACGGCCCCGCAGTACTCCACCAATTCCTTCCATTCAGGTGTGATCGAGATCGTTGTGAAAAAAGGCGGCCGCATGCGCTATACCACTATCCAGAACTGGTCCACCAACGTTTACAACCTGGTGACCCAGCGGGCAACCGTGGAAGAAAACGGCACAATGGAATGGGTCGATTGTAACCTGGGGTCGAAAGTCACCATGAAATATCCTTCCTGCTATCTAATGGGCAAGGGCGCTCATGGCGAGATCCTTTCGGTTGCCTTTGCCGGCAAAGGTCAGGATCAAGACGCCGGCGGCAAGATCTTGCACTTCGCGCCTGACACCAGTTCCAAGATCACTTCCAAGTCTATCAGCAAGAACGGTGGCCGTTCCTCTTATCGCGGTCTGATCAAGGTGGCCAAAGGGGCTACCAATGCCAAGTCGAACGTGGTTTGTGATGCTCTTCTGTTGGATCCCGCTTCGCGGTCGGATACTTATCCCACCATTGAGATCGACGAAGAGGACGTGACCATTGGTCACGAGGCTTCAGTCTCCAAAGTGGGTGAGGAACAGCTCTTCTATCTGATGAGCCGCGGCCTTTCTGAAGAAGAAGCCACCACCATGGTCGTTTCTGGCTTTATTGAACCATTGGTTAAAGAATTGCCGATGGAATATGCGGTTGAAATGAACCGGCTGATCCAGTTGCAGATGGAAGGTTCAGTAGGCTAACCCAGAGGAAAAAACAATGACTGAATCTCCAGCAATCGTGATCAAAAAGAAAACACTGACTTCTGCAGGGATCAAGGAATTCTCTTTTTCTCCTGACTTTGCTTCTCTTCCACAGAGCGTTCGGGCTTACTATGAATCTGCCTGGAAGCGCTACCAGCAGACGCCTTTTCCAACGCTCAAAGATGAGCCCTGGCGCCGTACCGACATCCGCGCACTGCAAACGGACCTCTTTTCGACGAATACGCAGGCGGCAAGCTCGGTTCCTGAGAATTTGTTGGAACCTCTGACTGATGAAAGTCATGGGGGGCAGATCGTTCTCACTCCCGGCCATTCCCAAATTTTCCTTTCGCCGCAGTTGGCCAGCCAGGGAGTGGTCTTCACTGACCTCCAGACAGCTTATGCCCAGCATCCAGAGCTTGTTGACCGCATTCTGGGAAAGTTGATCGACCTGGAAGACGATAAATTTGGCGCGCTCGCGGCGGCTATGGCCAAAGATGGTGTTCTTCTCTACGTTCCTCGCCATGTGAAAGTGGAAACTCCATTGCATTCCCTGTTTTGGGGTGCTGGGGAGCATGCCGCTTTCTTCTCGCATTATCTGGTTTATCTGGACGAGGGTGCAGAAGTGACTTATGTTCATGAATCTTCTTCTCCTGCCGGGCAAGCCCAGGCCATGCACTCCGGTTTGATGGAGCTTTACGTCGGGGAAGGCGCCAAATTGAACTTTGTTGAACTGCAATCCTGGGGCGACAATATGTGGAACTTTACCCACGAACGCATCGATGTCGCCCGTGAAGGCACTGTCGATTGGATTTTCGGCGCTCTGGGCAGTCATCTGACCAAGAACTTCTCCGATCTTAATCTGGTCGGCGAAGGCGCTACCGGCAAGATGTCTGGCTTTTACTTTACCGAGGGCAAACAGCACCTCGATCATGACACACAGCAAAATCACCTGGCTCCGCATACCACCAGCGACCTCCTCTTTAAGGGCGCTCTGGTGGGGGAGAGTGAATCTGTCTGGCAGGGAATGATCTACGTTGCCCCCAATGCCACCAAAACGGATGGGTACCAGGCCAATCGCAATTTGATTCTGGATCCGCGTTCTAAAGCCGATTCAATTCCCGGTCTGGAGATCTTGACGGATGACGTCCGCTGCACGCATGGCGCCACAGTCGGCAAGATCGATCAGGATCAGGTCTTCTATCTGGAAAGTCGTGGTTTAGCCAAAGAAGACGCCGAGCGCTTGATTGTGGAGGGTTTCTTTGACCCGATCATGCAGCGGATTCCTTTCGATGGCGTAAAAGCGCGTTTCCAGCGCGCAATTATTGAGAAATTGGAAAGTTTCCACCTCGAAAAGGCATAACCTGTGAATTATGCTAAAATGAATGGATTAACTTTCAATTTGGAGTAGACAAGCATATGGCATCTGTACCATTTATGAAACCACCAGAACATGAATTTCAGTACGAAGTGGGCGATACCGTTGAGGTGTTTTGCGACCACGAAAAGGGAGGCGAGCGAGTCCGCGGTTGGCTGCGCGGTATTGTCGTACAGGTGGACCCGAAAATGGTAGCCGTTCAATTCCGTTCCAATGTCTTCCTGACCGATGGGTGGATGGTGCCGGACCACATTCTCTGGTATCCGCAGAATTCCCCTCACATCCGGGAACCGTTGAAAAAGCCCAGTAAATCCGATTCCCAGCAAATCGGCGACTTATAAAGGATATCATGATAGCTTCAAGCATTGCTGAACAAAAAGTGGCTCTGATTCGCAAAGATTTCCCCGTACTTGAACGTGAGGTGCATAACTCAGTTCCGCTGATTTACTTTGATTCGGCGGCCACGTCCCAAAAGCCTCAGTCCGTGATCGACTCGATGAATGAATATTATCGTCTTTACAATGCCAATATTCATCGAGGGGTGCATACCTTAGCCGAAGAAGCAACTGCAAAATATGAAGAGGCTCGCGCCCGGATCGCTGCTTTTATTGGTTCTCCCAAAGCGTCCGAACTGGTTTTTACCCGCAATACCACTGAATCGATCAATCTGGTGGCTCAAACCTGGGGACGGGCCAATCTGCAGTCTGGGGATCTGGTCATTCTGACCGAAATGGAACATCACTCCAATCTGGTTCCCTGGCAGATTTTGGCAGCTGAAAAAGGATTTCGCCTTGAATTTATCCCGGTCACAGACGAAGGCCTGCTTGATCTGGATGTATACCATCAGCTTCTCCAACAAAATCCGAAACTGGTGGCTTTCACTCAGTTCTCGAACGTACTGGGAACCATCAACCCTGCCCAAGAGATGATCCAGGCAGCTCACGCTGCCGGAGCACTGGTTTTGATCGATGGCGCTCAATCCGCCCCACATATTCCCGTCTCCGTTGTTAATCTGGGAGCTGATTTCTTTACCTTTTCCGCTCATAAGATGCTCGGGCCTACCGGCATTGGAGGTTTGTGGGCGAAAGAAGAATTGCTCAAAGCCATGCCGCCTTTCCTGGGCGGCGGGGATATGATCAAGCGCGTCTATCTGCGTTCGTTTACCGCCAATGATATTCCGCACAAGTTCGAGGCAGGTACCCCGGCCATTGCGGAAGCGATTGGTTTCGGAGCCGCCATTGACTACCTGAATTCCGTCGGTATGCAAACGGTCGAGTCGTTGGAACGGGAGATCACGGCATATGCCTACGAGCGAATGCGCCAAATCAAAGGCCTGACAATTTTAGGCCCCGCAGCAGAAAAAAGGGGAGGGGTGATCTCCTTTACCCTGGAAAATATTCATCCGCATGATGTTGCTCAGATTCTGGATTCAGAAGGCATTGCTGTTCGTGCCGGGCATCATTGTGCCATGCCGCTGCACGATCGTTTCCATATTCCAGCCACTACTCGTGCCAGCTTCTATCTCTACAACACGACCTCCGAAGTCGATCACCTGGTCAAGGCAATCGAGAAGGTCAAGCAAGTCTTTGGAGAATAAGGATAGCTATGGACGACCTTTATCGTGAAGTGATCATTGAACATTACAAAAACCCGGAGCACCGCGGCGAACTGGATCCTCATGACATTTCATTTGAGGATGAAAACCC
>JAAZOQ010000152.1 GCA_012797695.1 Anaerolineaceae bacterium
CTCCGCGGCGGGTGATCTCTACGTGGTTCTGGTCGAAATTGATCCGCAGCCGGTTTTCCGCGTTTTCTTTAACCCGCTGGTGAACTGGTTGTGGGGCGGGGCAATTATTCTGGCCCTGGGCGGGCTGCTGGCATTTTGGCCTGCAACGCGGTCCACGCGGGAGCAGGCATCATGACCGCTATTTCTTCCCGCTCGCGGCGCATCTTCATTTTTGTGATCGCTGTTTTGCTGGCTTTTGAGGGGATGGCGGTTCTGGTGAATTCGGTCAAGGCCCAGGCGCAGCCAACTCCCTCTGATGATGAGGTCAACGCTGTAGCCAGCCAGATTTATTGCCCGGTTTGCGAGAACGTTACTCTGGACGTGTGCACCACGACTGCTTGTGTACAGTGGCGTGAGTTGATCCGCGAAAAGCTGGCCGCCGGCCAAACTCCGGCGCAGATCAAGGCTTATTTTGCGGTGCAGTACGGGCAGCAGGTGCTGGCTGTGCCCCCACGTGTCGGGTTGAACTGGCTGCTTTACGTTTTTCCACCGCTGATCTTTCTGGGCGCTTTGGTATTGACGGTACGTTTTCTCCATCTTCATGGGACAGCTGAGGATCCGGCCCAGGGATCGGTCTTGCAGACTATCCCGAATCATTCAAGGGATTCCCATGACTGAATCGCCGCTGCCTGCCCGTCGTTTTCTGCCGGTCTGGGTGATCTTCACCGCCGGTGTGATCTTGCTGGGCTTTCTGATCTTGCTGGGCATGAGCCTGGGCAAAGGTCAAACGCAGGCGCTGCAGGTAGGCAGCCCGGTGGCGGATTTCTCGTTGACCACTTTTGACGGGCAAACCATTGCGTTGAGTGACTTGCGCGGGAAAACCGTCCTGATCAATTTCTGGGCTTCCTGGTGTACTACCTGTACCGACGAAGCCGCTTTCTTGCAGCAAGCCTGGCAGCAGGTCAATCAGCAGCAGGTGGTCTTCTTGGGCGTGGACTATGCCGATACTGAGGCCCCGGCGCGCGCCTTTCTGCAGGCGCATGGGCTGACCTACCCGGCCGGGCCAGATTTGGGCTCGGCAATTTCGCGGCAATTCCATTTGACCGGGGTGCCAGAATCTTATTTGATCGATGGTACGGGCATTTTGCGCGGCGTACGGATTGGTCCGTTCACTTCGACTCAAGATTTGCAGTCGTTTATTGGGCAAAATTCAGGAAATTAAGTATGGTATTGACTTCTTTGTTCGTGATTCTTGCAATTGGGGTGCTGGCGTATGCTGTGATTACCCAGCCGTTCTACGGGGAACATCCGCAGGGGCAGGAAACGGAAAAGGAGAATCAGCAGTCAGACTGTTTGCTGCGTTTGCGGCAGCAGCAATTCTGGCTGCAGGATTTGGAAGTAGCTTTTGCTTCTGGTCGGGTGGAAGAGGCAGATTATCAGCGCCAGCGCGGCCAGATTTCGAGCGAGATTATTGCGTGCCAATCCGAGTTGGCCACGCTTGCCGCGGAATCCCCTGCTGAAGGCCAGGGAGAGATCGAGTCCATGATCTCGACTCGCCGCCAGCAGCGTGCGGAGCGTTCCGCTGGGTTTTGTGTCAAGTGCGGTGCTCCTTTACAGATGTCGGAC
>JAAZOQ010000153.1 GCA_012797695.1 Anaerolineaceae bacterium
GGAGACCAGCGCAATTGCCTTGTAGCCCGACAGGCGTTCGTCAAACTCTGACAGGAGGTCTACTGTGTATCCTTCCGACTCGAGTTTCTGCTGCACCAGAGTCGCGATCTTGAGGTTAACTTCCTGCTCGGTCAGGCCATCAGCACATACTGAGCCAGAATCATTTTTCCAGTGGCCGGCCACGATGCCAATGCGCATCTCAGTACTCTGCGCCTGAGCCGTTATCTGGGCAATCGAAGTCGGGTTGGCCTGCCAGGCAGAGAAGAGCCGATCTACCATCTGACCAGTAAACAGATTCGTCGGGGTAAACAGCGTCAACAAAGTTGCTGCCAGAAAAGCATAAGTCACCACGATCTGGATGGCATTCCAGAGGCTGAAGCGCCCTACCCGTCCCTGCAGCGAGCTCGCCCGGCGCGGAGAAGAAGTACGAGGCCCTGTCGCGCCTGGCTGATTGCCAGACGGCTCGGGCTCCGGGTCAGTAGAGAAAGACTGATTTTGATCAGAAAAGGCCATAATCACTTCCTACAATCTGTTTGATTATAGCAAGGAATGTGCCAATTTGTGAATTCATTAAGTCTACACGAATTTTGAGCAGAACTCCCGGCTCTTGCCGGGGCGGAATGGCAATGCTATAATTTTTTTGCCTGCCCCGGTGGCTCAATGGATAAAGCAAAGCACTCCTAACGCTTAGATTGAGAGTTCGAATCTCTCCCGGGGCACTCCTCTACAGACACAAAATCCGCATTCCTGGCAAAAAAATAAGAGCCTTTCGTAAAGCTCTGGGGTGTTAGCAGATTAAGAAACTCTTAGGTTTTGCCTATTGAAATTCAGGAATCAATTTGGTATATTAAGGTTGATAAACATCTGGGTGCCCCCCTCACCCGGGTGTTTATCATTTAAGGGCAAGAATTTAATTCATCCAGTCGTCGTCGGAAGAATCGAACTCCTCTTCTTCCTCGTCATTTTCGGGCTTCACCGTCCACAGAAAGAGCACTTGTCCCCCCTCTGTTTCATCTGAACGAGCCGCCAGAATCGGCACTTTTTGCTCCAGGCCCAGACGATTGCGGTAATGCAAAAAGATCGCATCGCTCTTACTCCAGGCACGATGACAGCGTTCGACCAGTGCCGGCCCATTAAACGTGCGCAAACGGGTCAGTACCGCGTCATGAAAAGTGGCTCCTTCGCCGATGCCGGCTACCCACTCTTCATTGGCCGGCTCAAAAACGGGCGGAGGCCCCTCAATTATGGTAATGCGGTCTTCTCGAGTATCCACTGTTGAGATAATACCATAGAACCGCAGGGCTGGAGCAATCTTTTCTTATATAACTACAACAATCTGTTAACAGGCCTCCGATATTTGCGCAATATCATCATTGCAACATCATCAATAAACAAACGGAGGTTTGAAATGACTCTTTACGTAGCTAACCCATCTGCAGTGCTTGAGGCCCGTCGCCGAATGATGCGCCGCATGTTCGACGAGAATTTTGCCAGTGACCGGGTAATGACCTTCCCGGTATCGATGACCGAAACCGATGAAGCCTATACCGTCAAAGGTTTCCTGCCCGGCTTGACCGCTGAAGAAGTGAACATCCAGTTCAGCAACGGCGTGCTCTCCATCGACGGCGAATACAAAGCTGATGCTGCCGACGAGAAAGTGGAAGTGCTGGTGGATGAATTCCCGGCCGGACGCTTTGGCCGCAGCTTTGAGCTGAGCGATGCCGTGAAAGATGACGCCATCGAAGCCAGCATGAGCAACGGCGTACTGACCGTGATTGTCCCGAAGGCCGAAGAAGCCAAACCGCGCACGATCAAGATCGTTGCCAAGTAACCAATGAATGCTTTCCCGGCAGGCGCTCACTCCCCGGCCGGTAAAGAAAATAAAATCTCCCCGATGAGATCACTCATCGTGGAGATTTGTTTTACCAGTAATTTATTGTGCCGGCTGCAACGTTCCAGAGCCGCTCAGAGTGTAAGTAGCCCCATTCAGGACCGAGCAAGAGGCAGAATCGTAAGTGATCGTGTGCCCGTTGCCGTTGATATTGCTGATGGTGGTTCCGCTGATCCCCGCCGCGTCGTTGAGACAGGTAAGGTGAGAGTCAGCGGTCACGTTCCAAAGACTCGAAGCGTCCAGCGTCAGCACGACACTTTTCGCCGTGTTTTCCGCGTTGATTGCGCCCGTCAGGGTCGAAGAATTCTGCAAAGTCGCCTGGATCGTGCTGATCGCATCAGCGATGAAGTTGCCAGTCAGGGTCTGACCATCGGCGGTAAGGACCACGTTGCCGCCGTTACTGCCGCTATTGCCCCAACTGCCGGCAGCGGCGTCGATCAGATTCCCGGATGCCACGCTCAAGGCAACCCCTTTGAGCAGGATATTGGCGGTGGAATTGGTCACATAGAAGAGAGGTCCGTTCAGGCCAGAAAGGGTCAACGAACCGCCGGTCATGTCGAAAGTTCCTTCGGTGCCCTCTGCGTCCCCAGACATGCTCTGATAGATCATCACGCCCCATTTATCCGCGACCGTCGAGGTCAAACTGGAATCGGTTAACTTGATCAAATTCGCTCCTTCGATCACTGCTACCTCAGCCCCACTGGAGGTAAAGGTGGTTCCGTCTATCGTAATGGCACCGGTCGAGTAAATGCCAGCGGAATTATTACCAGAAGTGCTGACTGTGCCGCCCGTGACGTTGATTGTGCCACTGCCGCGGTCGGTGGCAATTGCACTGGCGCTGCCCCCGCTGGTGGTCATGTTGACATTGGAAATGTTCATGGTCCCACCCTGAGTCGCCATGACCGCATGCCCGCCATCGCCGGTAGCATTGATAGTCAGACCGGACAAGGTCACGCTGGAATTCGTCCCGCTGGAAAAAACACCATTGGCGCCGGTGCCTGAAGTAGTCACGGTCCCGCCGGTCATAGTCAGAGAAGATCCCTGATTTGCCAGCATGGCAGCATTCAAGCCATAAAAGCTGCTGTTATCCGTGGAGGAAGTATTGCCGCTGGTAGTCACCGTGGCATTGTTCAAGGTCAGGGAACCACCATTGGTCACAAAGACCGCCGAGGTATCTTGATCGGAAGCAGTATAGCTTTGCCCACTCTGGTTCTCCGTCTCGCCGTCTACGGTGTAAGTAGCTGCAACCGTCGTGATCGCAGAGGAAGAGCCTGAACCGCTTGCAGAACCAGTTGGTGCACCTCCCGGTGCACCATTGGTATTCTGTGAAGTTGTTGCAGGAACTTCTACGCCGGCGATATTCGCCAGATACTGGATGATCGCGTTGACCAATCCAGGCTGAAGCATATTTCCGCTGCCCGGCTGGCCTCCCGAAGGAGCGCCGTTGTTGGTCTGATCCGTACCAGCCGCCGGGGGCTGACCGCCCTGACCACTGCCATCGGAAGGCGGGTTACCAGAAGGTTGCTGCCCATCGCCAGAAGGCGTGGATTGATCGCCCTGCGGTGGATTGCCGCCCGGCTGACCCTGGCCATTCCCCTGGCCGTTGCCAGGCCCCATGCCCTGACCATTATTCTCCCTATTGGTAGAAATCCCTTTGTCCTGCATGATCGTAGCCGCGGAATCTTGGGTGATCTGCATGGCAGCAATGGCGTTAATCTGATCAGCTGTCAATACAGACTCAATTTGCTGGAGCAAGGAATCGGTCTGAGACTGATCCACGGTCGCCTGAGGTTCAGGGGTCGACTGGGCATCCTGACCGCCATTCTGCATCGGGCCGGAATCCGCGGTCTGGCTTTGCCAGGTTTCATACAGCGAAAGCAACTGGGTAGCCTGATCCTGAGTGACCTGATTGGCCGTTCCATCCAGGCTTAAAATGCCCAGAACCAGTTGTTCCGCTACCGAAACGGCATTTTCATAATCGGCGTTCAAAGTCGCTGCCGCTGTACTTGAGGTAACCGCGGCCGTCGCAGCTGCGGCAGTGGTTGCTGTAGCGGCAGCTGCGGGGGCCGCGCTACAGGCACTCATTGCCAATATCAAAAATATCGAAAGAATCAGAAAGCTCTTTTTCATTTTATCTCCATTGATTTCAAACTGAATTACATCCTGATTCTATGAAAACCTCGCCAAGAAAAAGCGAAGATATTATGGAGGTCTGTGGAGAAAAGAATATTCATAATGAAGCAGATGGAATACAATCAAAGTTATGGATGAAGAAGCCTTGACCCGCGCTTTGAAAGATACCCCCATTTCTGCCATGCGCGCGCTTGCGGAAACAGGATCCACCAATGACATTGCCCTGCAATGGATCGATGCCGGCGCAGAAGATCTCTCACTGGTCATCGCTGACCGACAAACTCAGGGACGCGGCCGGCTGAACCACACCTGGGTCACCGAACCGGATGCCTCGCTGGCCTTCAGTCTGATCCTGAAACCCACGGCAGTTGAAGCCGCCGCACCGAGCGCCCTTTTTGCCCCCATGTGCGGACTCGCCGTGGCGACAGCGCTGGAAAAACGCTACTCTCTTTACCCCCAAATCAAATGGCCCAATGATGTTCTGCTGGAGCGGCAAAAGTGCTGCGGCATTCTGGTCGAAGCCGCCTGGAGCGGCAGCCAACTGGCGGGCATCGTACTGGGGATCGGCATCAATATCCAGGCTGGCGCGCTGCCTGCCGGCACGACGACTCGTTTCCCCGCCACCTGGATCGAGAAATATACCCGGCAGTCCGTTGATCGTTTTGAGCTGCTGGCCGAAGTACTGAAACAACTGGCGGCCTGGCGCGGGCAAATCGGGAGCGATCTATTTTTCAGAGAGTGGGAACGGCGTCTGGCCTTCCGCGGGGAGATTATTCGAGTTGAAGAAAGCGAAAAATCTTCTATAATAGGTACAGAGTACGGAGTGGATTCAACCGGAGCGCTGTTGGTACAGAGTCCAGATGGAATCCAGCACCGGATCGAAGTCGGTGACGTTCATCTCAGCCCCACTCAAGCGTAAGTGAGGCGTTCAGGAGCAAACACATGCTTGATGATCTACGTAATTCTGCCAACAACCCATTTCTAGAGGAAGAGCCCGTCGAAGAAGAACCCCAGAAGCAGCGAATTCCCGGCAACCTGCTGGGAATGACCGCCCCACAACGGTTCGTCATCTCCGTGTTCCTCTTTTTGGCCGTGGTCATCCTCGGCGTCTTTCTGCTGATCCTGTTCCAGAAAGTCTACATCTAGATCGTGAAGTAATTTGGGTTAAAAAGAGAACTGGCAGTTCAAGTTGAGCTGCCAGTTCGTTGTTTTATTCAGATTTTTTTGCTGCTTCAGCATCGACCTGTTTCAAATCAGCAGCGGCAATGCGGGCCAGAGAAGCAACCGTATCGCCCTTGCCCAAGTCCTGCAGCTTGAAGCCGCGGGTTGCGCGTCCGCTCGAGGAAATTCCGCTGGTCTTGAGACGCAGCATAATTCCACCGGAAGAGATCAGGGTCACTTCATCGTCATTCTGAACAACGCGAGCTCCCACGATCTTGCCGATCTTGGGCAACGCTTTTTGATCGATGGTCGCCACGCCCCCGGTAGCACGACCTTTGACCGGGTATTCTTCCAGACGGGTGCGTTTGCCAAAGCCCTGTTCTGTTGCCACCAGCAACATCCCTTCTGGCTCAACAACTTCCATTGCCGCCAAACGATCGCCCTCATGCAGCTTGATGCCGGTAACACCAGCGGCCTGCCGGCCCATGCTGCGGATCGAATCCTCGTGAATGCGCAGCGCCTGGCCTTCGCGGGTCACCAGAATAATGTCATCCTTGCCGGTAGTAAGTTTAGCCCACCACAGTTCATCTTTGTCTTCGAGGGTAATCGCAATCAACCCGGAGGGGCGAACACTGGCAAACTCTGAGAGTGCCACCCGTTTCACATGGCCCGAAATCGTGGCCATGGTTAGATAGCTGGCATCATCGAAATTAGGCACAGCCACCGCAGCCGTGATGCGTTCATCCGGACCAAGGGAAAGTACATTAACGATCGGGATGCCCTTATCCGTACGGTTAGCATCGGGGATCTGGTAGGCTTTCTCGGAATAGACCTTGCCCTTATCTGAGAAGAAGAGTACCGTGTGCAGCGTACGCGCCGGCAGCATGAGGATCACCTCATCCTCGTCTCGAACGGTCTGACCCGAAACGCCGCGTCCACCGCGGGCCTGGGTGCGATAGATACTGGCCGCCACCCGTTTAATGTACCCCTTTTGAGTAAAGGTAATCAAGACCGCTTCATCAGCGACGAGATCCTCTTCTTTGAGCTCTTCATGGGTATCGCCCATGATGCGGGTACGACGTTCATCACCGTACTTGGTGGTCAGTTCATTCAAATCTTCTTTGACGACTGCCAGAATCTTCTTCGGGGAAGACAGCAAATCCTCGAGGTAAGCAATGCGCGCCTCGACCTCTTTATATTCCGCCTCGATCTTCTGACGTTCCAGAGCCGCCAAACGGCGCAACTGCATATCCAGAATCGCCTGTGCCTGCACGTCATCCAGTTTGAAGCGAGCCATCAAATTTGTCTTGGCAGTATCCGCATCTTTGGATTCGCGGATGGTCCGGATCACATCATCCAGATTGGCCAGAGCAATGAGCAAACCATCCAGAATGTGAGCGCGCGCCTTGGCCTTATTCAGTTCGAATTGCGAACGCCGGGTAATGATCTCCTGGCGGTGTTCGATATAAATCTGCAGCGCCCGTTTGAGAGAAAGCAAACGAGGCTCGTTGTTGACCAGCGCCAACAGGTGAACGCTGAAAGTGGATTGCAGTGGAGTGTACTTGTAGAGCTGGTTGAGCACCTGCTTGGGCTGCGCGCCACGGCGCAACTCGATCACAATGCTCATCCCGCGCCGGTCGGATTCATCGCGAAGGTCAGAAATCGCATCCAGCTTCCCCTCACGGGCCAGTTCAGCAATCCGCTCGATGAGCGTGGTCTTGTTGATCTGATAGGGGATCTCGGTAATGACGATCTGGTAGCGGTTGCCCTTCATCTCTTCGATGTGAGCCATGCCCCGCACCACCAAACGCCCGCGACCAGTCGAATAGGCCTGCAAGATGTTATCGCGGCCGACGATGATGCCGCCGGTCGGGAAATCAGGCCCCTGTACAAATTTCATCAGGTCTTCCACTGAGACGTCATCGATGGTGTCATAATGATCAATCAGGTAATCGATGGCTGCGGTAATTTCGCGCAAATTGTGGGGCGGAATGCTGGTGGCCATACCCACCGCAATACCAGAAGAGCCATTAAGCAATAAATTTGGCAGACGGGCCGGAAGTACTTCGGGTTCTTGCAGGGAGCCATCGAAGTTGTCGACGAAATTTACCGTGTCTTTATCGAGATCGGCCAGCATTTCTTCGGCGTGGGCATGCAAACGAGCTTCAGTGTAACGCATGGCTGCCGGGGAATCACCGTCAATGGAACCAAAGTTCCCCTGACCATCCACCAATAGATAGCGCATCGAGAAATCCTGCGCCATACGTGCCATCGCATCATAGACCGCTACATCCCCGTGGGGATGATACTTACCCAGCACTTCACCGACGATACGAGCGGACTTCTTGTATGACCCGTTGGAATGAATTCCCATATCCGCCATGGCATACAGGATGCGCCGATGCACCGGCTTCATCCCATCACGGGCATCGGGCAGGGCGCGTGACACGATCACGCTCATGGCGTAATCGAGATACGCAGACCGCATTTGTTCATCGATATCGACTTGCTGTAAAGAACCAGAATCCATAAAAAATCCCTCACAATCAGGCAGTAACCGGTTAATTATACCTTAGCCCGGCCTCAAACGCGAGATTCGGGTTCTGCAAACGCACCGGACCCTTACGCTGAAGCGCCAGAATAATGGCGCATTCCCAGCCGCCACACCCAACGGGCCAAAACCATGAAGACCAGGGTCAGCCCCAATTCTCCCAACAAAGTCCAGGAAGTCAGACGGGCAGTCAGCGCCTCGGCAGGAATCGTCACCGCAAAGGCCACCGGAACCAGAAAAGTCAGGCCGATGCGCAGCCAGGAGGGGTAGATGCCCACCGGCCAGCGCCCCGCTGCATACAGACCCTGAAAGAGATCCACCATGTGATCTACCCGAGTCAGCCAGAAAGCGCTGGTGGTCACGATCAACCAGAAGCAATAGACCATAATGCCCCCCATCAACAAAGCAAGCAAGAAAGCGACCCCCGCCAAAGGAGTAACGGCCGCCTGCATCTGATGGATACTGATGCCGATCACCACGGCACCCACCACCACATCCACCATTTCCCAGAATTCGAACTGGCGAATGCTGACCACGATCTGACTATCAACCGGCTTGGTCAGAGCAAAATCCAGAGTGCCTTCCTCGACATCCTGCATAACGAGCTGCATGTTGGGCTGGATCATCGAACGGATGATGCCGCCCATGAGGATATACACCCCCATCACCGTCAACAACTGCGGCTGGGTCCAGCCCTCCAGCGTATCGGTATAGTTAAAGACCAGCAGCAGACCAATCAGCCCGGTTGCCAGGTTGATGGCGGAGGTCAGCAATTGAGTAAAGAAATTGGCCCGGTACTGTAATTGATTGGCAATGCCAATGCGCAGGTAACTCCAGATCAAACGAAATGTGCGCATACCGTCTCCTAATTCCCTACCGAAGAAAAACGGCGAATTCCAAAATGCCAGATCAAACGGATCAGCAAGATAAAACCCACGATCCAGGCCAGTTGAATCAGCAAACCGCTGAAGAGTTCGAAAATAGTGGGGGTTCCCACCAGGGCATTGATCGGAAAGTAAAACGACCACTGGAAGGGGAAAAAGTTTGCCACGTGCTGCACCCAGCCCGGCATGAACGACATGGGCACCATGCGGCCAGACAGGATCAGCTCCAGAGCAAAATAAAGATCAAAGACCGCACCAATGCGTGTCGTCCAGAAAGCTGTCATGCCCAACGCCATCATGGCCAGAGTGCGGATCAAATAGGCCCCCCAGATCGCAAAGAAAAAGACCACGATCTGCAACCCGGTTGGATGCAGCACGGGTTTGAAGATCAGCGCCAGTACAGCCGCTAATGGCAGCCACAAAATAATGACCACCACCTTCCAGCCAGCGAAATATGCCACGTCTGTGTGAACCGGGTGAATCGGACGGATCAATTCAATCGAAAGTCGGCCATGCTGGATGCGGTGCTCCCAGCTATAGGGGGAAAGGCCCAAATTCATATTGCGCACCAGAGTCCAGACGATGTAATAAGCAGCAATCCCGCCGGCCGTGTAGCCCCCCACCGAGCCGCCCTGACTGGCAGCCACACTGCTCCAGACCACCAGGTAGATGACCGGTTCCGCAATCATCCCCACCATAAAGAGGTAATTCTGGGTGCGGTACTGGAACTGCTCCTGAACCGCGATGCGCATGTTGGTCAGATAAAAATCAAGCAGCCTTTTCATGCCGGGGTTTCCTCAGCACTTTTCTGACTGAAAACCTTCTCAATGACATCTTCGATGGGAGGAGCCTCCACCGTCAGGTCCTGTACCACCTGTTCATTGAGGATGCGCGACGTCACCTCAGCAGTCCGGGCATGTGGAACCCGCAAGCTCACCTGCCCATTTTCTTGAGTCAGCACCTGACCATATTGTTCCCAGGCACAAAAAGCAGTGGTGGTCACATGAATGGTACGAAAAGCGGAAAAGCGTTCGACCAACTGGCTCAAACGGCCATCGAAAAGCAATTTACCATTATGGATCACGATCACACGCTTGCACAACGCCTCGACATCTGCCATGTAGTGACTGGTAAGCAGCACCGTTGCCCCATATTTGCAATTGTAGTCATGGACAAAGGTGCGGATGCGGCGCTGCATGGTCACATCCAGACCAATAGTTGGCTCATCCAGAAACAATACCTTGGGTTTGTGCAGCAGTGCACCAACGATCTCGACCTTCATGCGCTCCCCTAGAGAGAGATTGCGAACTGGCTTCTTCACCTTTTCTTGAAGATCAAGCATTTCGATGAACTCATCACGGGTTTTCTTGAACTCAGCGACCGGAATTTGATAGATGGCCCGCTGCAGGTCAAAAGAATCCAGCGCAGGCAAATCCCAGCTCAATTGAGAGCGATTGCCCATCACCAGCGTGATCTGCTGCATAAAATCGGCTTTTCGTTGAGAAGGAGTGTAGCCCAGCACATCCACGGCCCCCGCGGTCGGGTAAAGCAGACCCGAAAGCATCTTCAGACTGGTGGTTTTGCCTGCCCCATTGGGGCCCAGAAAGCCCACTACCTCGCCAGGTTCAATAGCGAAACTGATCTGATCTACTGCTTTGATCTCGTTGTACTCGCGTTTGAACAAACTCTTGAGCGAGGCCTTCAGCCCGGCTTCACGAACCGGTACCTGATAGTATTTAGAAAGCCCATCCACGTGAATAATTTGATGATTCGCCATA
>JAAZOQ010000154.1 GCA_012797695.1 Anaerolineaceae bacterium
GGTGTTTCTCGATCAACTCTAAAGGAATATCGCAGGTGCTATCGGTAATAATCGCTATATTTTTCATCAGGTCTCACTTTGGAGCGAATTATAGTGGCTCCGCTGGTTATGTAAATATGTCTTGAGATAGATATTTTCAGGCTCACAATATGACCAGAGGCGGCTGAGCCAGCCGCCTCTGAGTGTACGCGAGGAATTGTTTATTGAGATTTTGCAAGTAAGTAGGGCCGCATCTGATCGATGGGAACGGTTTCGTCTTTTTTGAGACCGAATACAACATTATCTGTAGCGCAATAGTAAAGCTTCATCCATTGCCCAACAGATTTTTCGACGAGCCCGCGCTGGCCAGATTCCTGATCTCTTTGCGCCTGGTAACGGGCCAGCAAACGAGTTCTGAAAAAGAGGTAAGCACCAAAAGCAACTACCACCATGATCACCATGTACCAGAATGCTCCGTACTGGGTGGCAAAGATCTGATAGAGGAAGAACAAACTGAGCAGAAACATTCCCACAGCGACCCAATCCGGGTTGATGGCACGGGAAGCGGTAGATTCTCCCTGCGGGGGAGCAAAAGATTCCATCAATTGACGATAGTAGCGGCTGCCCTTCAATTTATCGCGGCGTTCAACGGGAATCTCTTGCTGCAGCGCATCGATAATGGGAGCTTCAGCCTCGTCGCCGTGCTTCAGACGCACCAGGCTTTGGATGTAAATTTCGCTGACCTTGAAGGTTTTTTCTTCGCTGCCGCATACTGGGCAGGTGAGTTTTTTGACGGTCATTGTTTTCTCTCCCGGCTTAGTTGATACCCAGCGCAAAGAAACCGATGCCGAGGTTCAGTGGAATCCACCAGTAAGAAGAGAGAGGCATACCCAGAAAATGAGTGGCAGCGACTACAGCGCCAAAGGTGATCAGCACAATGGCCCCAGCTACCAGCCACCAGCTACGGATATGCACTCCCAGGCGGTTATAGCGAACTTCAGGCTGCTTGCCATTCTTCTTGGTATTCTTTTTCTGGACGGCAGCATACTGATGCTGGGCTCGTTTGATACGCTGACGCTGGATTATGGTCAAACGCAGATAAAAGAGCAAAACACAAACGATCGTAACGATGGTGCCGGCATCAAGTGACATTTTCACATCCTGTCCAAGCGGGTTGAATAAACTTTCAGGCATTATGGAGGATACAAATCTCTTTGTCAATAGGTATTGTACAAAAGTTTTGCTCACTGTCGTATTGATTAAATACATGGGCGCTACTGGTCGTTTGAATCATCGGATTATTACATTAATCACTATTTTTGCGTTTCGGTAACATTCAACTTGTATTCAGTTTTTATTTTTGCTATTATGATTTCAGGTTTTATGCAGAGACCTATTGCCGTATTCCGGAAAATACATATAATTGATTCCTTGGGTCAGTAACTGGCTATCAGATATAAAAAATGTAGGAGCAAGTTGAATTACCCAAGCACGCATTTGGCCATTCAAGAAATTTGCGCGGAAATAGGGCGTATTCCGGTTTCGTTGGGATGCAAGACTCTATCTCCCAAAGTTTCTGTCCCCTGGTTTCATACACGTTTGTACGTATGAAACCGTTTTTTTTAAATGGTAACCGGTGATTACGAGAAACGCAGTTTCTCTGTACTCAAGATCAGGAATAAAGGAGGCAGCATCAAACATTCAAAAGACCATTGTCGTTCATTGTCTTCGTGTTTAATCTAAGAATTTTTAAGGAGTGAGAATATGGCAAAAAGTGTCGAAAAATCGACAACATTAGTCGGATATTTGCCGCAGGACGTTCCGCCAGTTGGCTCAATGATTAGCCTGGGTTTGCAGCAGGTCTTAACCATGTTCCCGGCAACCGTGCTTGTTGCAATTTTGACCAAGTTTGATGTCAGCGTTACATTGATGGCCTCTGGTATTGGCACGATCATTGCCTTACTGGTTTCAGGCCGGCGGATCCCAATGTACTACGGCTCAAGCTTCAGCTACATCTCGGTGATCATCACCACCATGAATCTGTATTCCAACGGCTGCTTTGCTGATGCCGCTACTACCTACTGCCCCGATGGCGTACGTATCGTGCAGGTAGGTATCATGGGCACCGCCGTTCTGGAAATCCTCATCGGTTTGTTGATCATGGCAGCCGGTAAGGAAGCGCTGGATAAAGTACTGCCTCCAGTGATCACGGGTTCTGTGGCGATCATCATCGGTATTTCTCTGGCTGGAACGGCTTTGTCTGAAGCCTCGCAGAACTGGGTGGTGGCTTTCATCACTCTGTTCATTACCATCGTTTTCTCTGTCTATCTGCAGGGCAAGGGTTTGATCGGGATGCTGCCAATTTTGTTTGGCGCAATCGTTGGCTGGCTGATCTCTTTACCGTACGGGTTGGTCGATTTCAGCAAGATCGCGGCCGCTTCCTGGTTTAGTCTGCCGCCAATCACTTTGCCGGCTTTCACCGATCCCCATTCGTGGGGGGCTGCGTTGAGCATCGCCTTGATTGCTATTGCGACTGTGCCTGAATCGACTGCTCACCTGTATCAGATGAGCCTCTACATTGATCAACTGGCGCTCGAAGTTGGCAAGAAACCTGTCGAGATCAAACGCCTCATTGGTTTGAATCTGGTTGCAGATGGTTCCGATGACCTGGTAGTAGGTTTCTTGGGCGGTTGCGCTGGTACCAACTATGGTGAGAACAACAGTTTGATGGCCATTACCCGCAACTACTCCACGGCCGTATTAATGACCGCAGGTGTGATCGCCATCCTGCTTGGTTTCATCGGCAAACTGGCCGGTGTCGTCAATACCCTCCCGACCGCAGTCGTGGGTGGCTTGTCCATCTACCTGTTCGGTGTCATCGGTATGCAGGGTGTCGCGCTCATCCAGAGCGAGAAGGTCAACCTGTTCGATCCGAAAGAACTGGCAGTGGGTGCTGTGATCCTCGTCACCGGTATCGGTGGCGCTCTGGGTCTGGCCAACGGCCTGTACCCGTTCATTATCCCGGTGATCTTCCCGAATGGTATCCCGGCAATCGTATTCGCTGCGTTCGTGGGCATCATCTTGAATGCTGTCTTCCTGTTGATCAAACCCGCTTGGTTTGGCATCCAAGACCGCGCGAACATCAACTATTAGTATCGAATCGGCTTTTCTCCCTCCTTCGATGCTTGCGTCGGAGGAGGGAACTATCCGCAGCATGTTTTTCGGGGGGAAGACCGCGAAGACATACTGAACTCAAAAGACTGGAATTCATATGACAAATCCTCATCCAGGACTCCCAGAACTAGAGTATCTCAAACCAGCTTCTCTTGCAGAAGCGAGCAAGTTCCTTGCCGATCATGCGGGTCAGGCGCGCCCGTTCGCAGGTGGAACGGATTGTTTCGTCCGGTTGCGAGATGGTGTACTGAAACTGAATGCGCTGGTTGATGTAAAAGGGCTGGACGGAACACAGGAAATTTCTTTTGATCCTTCAAAAGGATTAACGATCGGAGCAGCAGTCACCATGAACCGTATTGCTGCTCATCCTGATGTCATCAAGTATTATCCAAATCTGGTTGAAGCTGTAAACTCGGTGGCCAGCTATCAGCTGCGTAATCGCGCGACGGTGATCGGGAACATTTGCAACGCTTCCCCGGCCGGCGACACGATTGGCACCTGTCTTGTGCTGGAAGGCGTATTGAATGTCCATGGCGTAGCGGGTATGCGCCAAATTCCTCTGAAAACATTCTTCACCGGTCCCGGAAAGACAGTTCTCCAACCGGGGGATATCGTTATTTCGATTACTTTACCTGTCCCTCCAAAGGGATGCGTCGGCGTTTATAAAAAATTAGGCCGAAACATTATTAGCGACCTTTCTATTGTGGGCGTTACCGTGATGGGTTACCCCAGCAGCGAGAGCCAATCGGGTTATCGGTTCAAGATCGCTCTGGCTTCTGTGGCTCCCACGCCATTCGAAGCAGTTCAGGCCGAGGCAGTGCTTTCTGAGAAGAAGGTCACGGCTGAGACGATTGCTGAGGCTGCCCAGGTAGCCATGGATTCGATCAATCCGATCGACGACGTGCGCGGTTCAGCGCGCTATCGCAAATACATGGTGAGAAATCTCACCCGCGAGGCGCTCACTGAAGTCTGGTCAAAATTGACGCATTAGGCGCCAAGAGAGCTTTCTCCTAGAGGAGGTACGCATGGCTTTAAAACAGATCACACTCACCGTGAACGACCTCGTCGAGACGGTGGATGTACCCCAAAATATGACCTTGCTGCAAATGCTGCGCGAAAAGCTGTCGCTTACTGGCACGAAGAATGGTTGTACGGCAGGGGAATGCGGTGCCTGCACCGTGCTGATGAACGGTGAGCCGGTCAACAGTTGTATGGTGCTGGCCGCGGAATGCGACGGTGCGAACGTCGTTACCGTCGAAGGCCTGGCCAAAGACGGCAAGCTCAGCAAAGTCCAGGAAGCCATTATCAAGACCGGTGGGGTCCAGTGCGGGTTCTGCACCCCAGGTATGCTCATCTCTGCCACGGCTTTACTCGACAGAAACCCCCATCCCAGCGAAGCTGAGATTCGCGCTGCCCTGGTGGGCAATTTGTGCCGCTGTACTGGCTATTTCCGCATTGTCGAAGCCGTCAAAGAAGCGGCGAAGATGTAAGGTTCAGAATCGGATCTATCCGCTAAGGAGCCGTATTATGGCAAATACGAATACGAAAGAGAACCCTACCAGCCTGATCGGCGCGAGCATGCCTCGCAATGATGTCTATGAAAAAGTGACTGGAACGGCAGTTTATACCGATGATATCCAGTTTGGCGGCAAATTACTCTACGCACGGGTCAAACGCAGCCCCTATCCGCACGCATTGATCAAGAAGATCGATGTGAGCAAGGCGCGTGCATTGCCCGGCGTTAAAGCCGTGATCACTGGAGCCGATTTCCCCAATAAGATCGGCCTGTATCTGAAAGATAAAAATATTCTGGCAATTGATCGGGTACGCTTTATTGGCGAAGGGGTCGCTGCTGTGGCAGCAATCAGCAATGAGATTGCCATGAAAGCCCTTGAACTGATCGATGTGGACTACGAGGAACTGGAACCAGTCTTCGACCCGGAATTCGGTGCTTCTAAAGAAGCTCCACTCATTCATCCTGACCTGGGCAGCTATACCTGGCCCGACTTCATCTTCCCAGAACCGGGAACCAACATTGCCAACCATTTCAAGATCAAAAAAGGTGACATCGATAAAGCCTGGGGTGAGTGCGCTTACGTGGTTGAACGAAAATTCAAAGTGCCGCACATTCAGCACGTGCCCATCGAACCCCACGTGGCCGTGGCCATGCAGGATGAGAAGGGCAAGATCACCTTATGGGCTTCTTCACAATCGCCCTTTGCACAGCGTGCTTTGATCGCTGAGACGCTGGGAATTTCCCCAACGGACTTGCGCGTGATCGCTCCCTACGTGGGCGGCGGTTTTGGCAGTAAAGCCGGTGTGACCATGGAAGCCATCCCGGTGGCTCTGGCAACAAAATGCAAAGGCTGGCCAGTGAAATTGCTGCTGACCCGTGAAGAGGAGTTCTTCACCAACTTTGTGCGCCAGGGTTTGGTCAGCATCGTCAAAGCGGGCTGTGATAAAAATGGCCGTCTGGTGGCGCTGCGCAACATCATGTATTTTGACGGTGGTGGCTCTACTGAGTACGGGGTGAACGTAACTCGTGCGGCCGGCTATTCCAGTTCTGGACCGTATGACATCCCCAATGTGCAGACCGATTCGATCTGTGTCTACACCAACCATCCCATCGGCGGTGCTTACCGTGGCTTTGGTATGTCAGAGCTGCACACCGGTCTGGATCAGGTGATGGATGAACTGGCCGAAAAAGCCGGCATCGATAAAGTGGAATTCTTGAAGATGAATGCGGTCAAAGGCGGTGATATTCTGGACACCGGCATGACCATGCATCCGAACGGTCTGGTACAGTGTATCGAGAATGTAGCCAAATCGATCGATTGGAACGAAGAGAAAAAGCCGGTCCACCCGAATAAACTGCGAGGAAAAGGAATTGCCGTGGCCTGGAAGGCGCCGGCCATGCCCCCGAACGCAGGTTCGAGCGCGTGGGTGGAGTTGGCCGAAGACGGCAAAGTAACGGTTGGGTTGGGCGGTCAGGAAATTGGGCAGGGAACCTTCACGGTCATGGCTCAGATGGCTGCCGCTGCTCTGGGCGTGAAATACGAAGACGTGCGCATTGCCGGCCCGGTCGATACCCAATACAGCCCGTACGAGTGGCAGACTGTGGCCAGCCGCTTGACCTGGAGTATGGGGAATGCCATCCGCAATGCGGCTTTGGATGCGCGCAAACAGATTCTGGATGTGGTGGCGCAGGCCTGGCACGAGAACGCCGAAGACCTGGATATCGTCAACGGCATTGTAGTTTCTTACAAATCCGAAAACGAGACCTCGCTCAAGAACATCGCGATTTATGGTATTCCCAAAGAGAACAATGAAGGCTGGATCGGCGGCCCGATCATCGGGCGCGGCAGTTTCATGCCGACTTACGTGACCAACCTGGACCCAGAAACCGGTCAAGGTCCGCGTTCGGTGGTCCACTACACGGTGGGATGCGAAGGTCTGGATATCGAGATCGATAAAGAGACGGGTGCGATCACGGTGTTGAAAGCGGCTGCGTCCTTCGACGTCGGGCACGCCATCAATCCGGCCCTGGTCAAGGCACAGATCGAAGGCGGCTTTGTACAGGGGTTGAGCTCAGCCATGTTCGAAGAGATCCGGCTGCGCAAGGGTGTGATGACCAACCCGAGCTTTATGGATTACCGCATTGCTACCAGCGCAGATATCAATTTCCACCTCGAGACCCCCTACGTTGAGGTTCCCCAGGACGACGGCCCGTGGGGCGCCCGCGGAGTTGGGGAGCACCCGATGGTGCCGACCATTGCTGCGTTAGGCAATGCGATCTATAACGCAACCAAGATTCGTCTGCAGGGCCCCCCGTATTCTGCCGAGAAGATCTATCTGGCGATGGTCGATAACAACGTTGTGAAGTAAATATTCGACGTCCTGCCGGGAGAGCACCCCCCGGCAGGACGCTGGAGAATACATCATCATGCAAAGGAGAAGGTAAGGTATGGATTACGATTTGATCGTTCGAAACGGTGTCTTGCGCGGCGATGTGCACAAGAAAGTGGATATCGCGGTGAAGAACGGGAAGATCGCCGAAATTGCTCCAGCCATCCAGGGGAAGGCGGCGCAAGAGATCGACGCTGAAGGCAACCTGGTAACAGAATCTTTTGTGAACACTCACCTGCATTTGTGCAAAGTGTACACTTTGATGATGATGGATGAGGCTGCCCTCAAAGATTATCACGGAAGCGACATGGGCAAAGCCATGACCGCTATCGAACTGGCTGCCCGCGTAAAAGAAAACTACGACGAAAAATGGATCATCAAGAACGTCCGCAAGGCAGTGGCTCTGGCTGCCCGTTACGGCTGCACGCACATCCGGGCTTTTGCAGACGTGGATTCCAAGGCCAAGCTCGAAGGGGTGAAAGCCCTGATCCGTGCCCGTGAAGAATTCAAGGGCATTGTCGACATTCAGGTGGTAGCTTTTGCTCAGGACGGCCTGGTGCGCGAACCCGGAGCAGAAGACCTGCTGCGGCAGGCCATGAAGTTGGGCGCGGACGTGGTCGGGGGCATCCCCTGGATCGAGTACACGGATGCCGACATCGCCGAACACGTGCGCATCTGTTTCCAGATTGCCAAAGAATTCGATAAACCCGTTTCCATGCTGGTGGATGATGCCGGTGACCCAGGCCTGCGCTCGCTGGAATTGATGGCCCTGGAAACGATCAAGACTGGCTGGCAGGGCCGCTCCCTGGCGCATCACGCGCGCGCCATGTCGATGTATGCCAAACCTTACCTGCAAAAACTGGCTGCTCTGCTGAAAAAGGCAGATATGGGTGTGGTCAGTGATCCGCATACCGGTCCGCTGCATGCCCGTGTGCGTGAGCTGCTTGAAGAAAACGTGCTGGTCTGCCTGGGCCAGGATGACATTTCCGACGCCTACTATCCGTATGGGCGTAATAACATGCTGGAAGTCGCTTTCTTGAATTCTCATTTGCTGTGGTTTACCACTCGCGAGGATATGGAAACCCTGTATGATATGGTGACCAAGAATGCGGCCCGGGCGATTGGTTTGAAAGACTTCGAGTTGAAAGTGGGAGCTGAGGCTAATCTGGTGGTGCTGGATCAACCAAACGTGCTTGAAGCATTGCGCTTCCACGAGCGCCCCAGCTACGTCATCAGCCATGGTTCACTTGTCAATCAGCAAGAAATGAATAAAATAATTAAGGAGAATGCTTGAGCTCCTGTAAAAACTGAGTGGAAATACCGCAGATTTGCGTCTGCGGTATTTTCTTAAGCAGTATGTGACAAATGAATATGACAGTTCGCAGTTGACAGTCGGTTCATGGAATCGATATATTAAAATTGCGTTTCGAATCAGAATTTTATCAATAGAACAAGAAAACGCACTCGTATGTGTCTTTTCGCTTATTGGATTAATCAAGGTTTTTAGGTCAGAACCATCGTTCTTTCATCATGGAAAATGCCTGAGCCCATTCATTAATCTATGCCAGCATATATGGGTCTTTTTCCCTGACTGAAAACCTTGATTTTTTATTGTTAACAAGTGAGTATTACTCCTGGAAAATGGATTTTCCTGGCTGATTCAGACTATGTGTGAAAGGAGATTGAAAGAGAAAGTATTCAGGCGTTTTATCTAACCATTCAATTAATTTAGAAGAGGAGAATATTTTGAAAAAATCATTTGTACCTGTCGTGTTCGTTGTTTTGATGATCGCTGCGTTACTGGCGGGCTGCGCATCCGGTGGAACCACGGCTTCCAAGAGCGATAAGCTCAAGGTCTTTGGTGCTTTTGCTACCCCCATTCAGGAATCATGGGATGGCGCTATTCATAACGCGCTCGAAGCCGAAAAAGAAGCCGGCACAATCGATTACACCTACACCGAGAATATTGGCTATTCCGGCGATATGGAACGTATTCTGCGTCAGGTGGCGGAACAGCAGAAACCCGATCTGATCATTGGTGATGCTTTCGGTAACGAAGAGGCCGTGCGCCGTGTGGCTGCCGACTTCCCCGATATTGCTTTTGCTTTCGGTTCCTCCTACGGCCCAACCGGGACCAATTTATCGGTCTTCGATAACTGGATTCAGGAACCGGCCTACCTGTGCGGTATGATCGCAGGCGGTTTGACCAAGAGCAATACCATTGGCGTTGTCGCTGCCATGCCGATCCCCGAAGTGGACCGCCTGGTGAATGCTTTCATCGCCGGTGCCAAAGAGACCAATCCTGACGTCAAAGTGTTGGTGAGCTTCATCAACAGTTTCTACGATCCCGCGGCCGCCAAGGAAGCTGCATTGGCCCAGATCGATAGTGGCGCGGATGTGCTCTATGCCGAACGCGATGGTGTCATCGATGCTGCTGCTGAAAAGGGTGTGTACGTCTTCGGCAACATGGCTGATCAGAATTCTCTGGCCCCCGATTACGTCATCACCGGCCCTGTCTGGGATATGGGCCCAACCGTGAAATACCTGGTCGCTCAGGTGGAAGCGGGTACCTACACCTCTCAGGATCTGAAAGATTTCAGCATGTTCGCCAAGGGCGGCGCTTATCTGGCTGATTACCACGGCAATGATGCCAAGATCCCGGCTGATGTCATGAAAATGGTCGAAGATAAAGAAGCAGCCATCAAAGCGGGTACCTTCCGCGTTGATATCAACGAAGCTGAGCCTGCCTCAGTCAACTAGCCTTTCAGGGGGACGGTGGCTGGGCTACCGTCCCCTTCTTTTATTGCAGCTTATTGCAACGTGGAAGGATGGACTATGTACGCCATTGAAATGGTGAATATCAACAAGCGGTTTGGTAATTTGCAGGCGAACAAGGACGTCCATTTTTGTCTGGAACAGGGTGAAATCCATGCTCTTCTGGGTGAAAATGGCGCCGGCAAAACCACGCTGATGCGGATTCTTTACGGTCTGTATCATCCTGATTCCGGCGAGATCCTGGTCAACGGAGAGAAGACGCAGATCAGTTCCCCAAAGGATGCCATCCAGGCGGGGATTGGCATGGTTACCCAACACTTTACCCTGGTGCCGACTTTAACGGTAGCCGAGAACGTGGTATTGGGATACACCCATTCCGCCACGATCTCACAAAAAGAGATCGAAGCGAAAGTAAAAGCTTCTTCTGAAAAATTTGGCGTTCAGGTAGACCCGTCTGCTCTGGTCAAATACCTCTCAGTAGGGGAACGACAGCGGGTGGAAATTCTCAAGGCGCTGTATCGCAATGCCAAAGTGCTCATCATGGATGAGCCAACAGCAGTACTCGTTCCGCAAGAAGTCGACGCTTTATTTGAATCTCTTCTCAAACTGGTTAAATCCGGCCTGTCGGTGATCTTCATCAGCCATAAGCTCAATGAGGTCATGGCCGTTTGTGATCGCATTACTGTATTACGCGATGGCGAAGTTACCGGAATTGTCAAGAAACAAGATACGACTCAAAAAGATTTGGCCCGCATGATGGTAGGGCGCGAAACATCCACCCAAAGAATGTCCTCTACCCGGAAACGTGGACAGGTAACCTACGAAATGAAGGACCTGCACGTACTGAATCCGCAGGGATTGGAAGCATTGAAGGGGATCAGCCTGTCGCTGCACAGTGGAGAAATTTTAGGCATTGCCGGGGTTTCGGGTAACGGACAGTCAGAGTTGACCAAGGTGCTGACTGGCTTGCTGACGCCGACGCAAGGCAGTGTTACTCTCGAAGGTCAGGATCTGACGCATGCCTCCCCAGCGGAAATCACGCAGGCAGGAGTAGGCCGGACGCCGGAAGATCGTCATGAGGGGATGATCGGCGACCTGACTGTGGCCGAAAACCTGGCCATGGAAGACCTTGATCACTATACCCACAATGGTTTTCTCGATCAGAAAGCGATTCTCAAGGACGCAGAGCAAAAGATCAAAGATTTCCAGATCAAGGCGGCGCCGACAGATGCTTTGCGCAAACTTTCAGGCGGCAATATGCAAAAAGTCGTGCTGGCACGGGCACTTTCCCGGCACCCCAAAGTGGTGATCGCCTCGCAGCCGACGCGTGGATTAGATGTAGGGGCCACCGAATATATCCGCAAGCGTCTGACGGCTGAACGCGACCGCGGAGCGGCTGTGCTGCTACTTTCAGAAGACCTGGATGAGATCATGATGCTTTCAGATCGCATCGCGGTCATCTATGAAGGCTGTATCAAGGGAATTCTTTCGGCATCAGAGGCCAGCACGGAAAAGTTGGGCTTGCTGATGGCTGGGGCCTGCTAAATTGTCGTCTCGGAGGAATCATCGTGTTCAAATATAAAATTGTGCGTTCTCCTGCTCCTGTCTGGATGCGAACCCTGATCCCGGTCGTGGCGATCTTGCTGAGCTTCA
Organism: Anaerolineaceae bacterium; assembly: GCA_012797695.1. Lineage (GTDB taxonomy): Bacteria > Chloroflexota > Anaerolineae > Anaerolineales > Anaerolineaceae > UBA6107. The sequence goes on from JAAZOQ010000154.1 coordinate 11,488, forward strand.
TCATCACCTCCATCTTCGTGATCATCGCTGGCGCGAATCCGCTCGAAGCGTTTTATTACTTTTTGATTGCCCCACTTTCCAGCCAATCTTCGGCGCTGGAAGTGCTGGTCAAATCTACTCCATTGCTGCTGACTGGTATCGCGGTTACCTTTGCCTTTACCGCCGGATATTACAATATCGGTGCTGAAGGTCAGCTCTACGCAGGCGCAATTGCCGCGGTCTGGCTGGGAGTGACCTTCCCACAGTTACCTGCGTATGTGATCCTTCCCTTGATGATCTTGGGCGGCTTTCTGGCCGGGGTGCTGTGGGCATTGATCCCGGCTTTGCTGAAGGTGTATCTCAAGATCGATGAGGTGGTGACCACCTTGCTGATGAACTCGATCATCATGTACTTTGTCAGCTATTTGCTCAACGATTTCTGGCGCAATCCACAATCTGGTTATCCACAATCACCGGATATCAGTGCTGCAGCGCATTTTGCCCGTCTGGTTCCCAAGTCACGGCTGCATGCTGGCTTTATCATGGCGCTGATCGTGGTGGTGATCGTGTACTTCTTGATCAAACGTACTCCGTTGGGGCTGAAAATGCGCGCGGCTGGAGCAAACGCGGCCGGGGCCCGCTTTGCTGGTATCAACGTACCGCGGACTATGCTGACTGCGGCGCTGGTGAGCGGCGGAATTGCCGGTCTGGCTGGGATGGGAGAAGTGGCCGGTATTCACTTCCACCTGATCGAGGCTCTGTCGAGCAATTATGGGTACACCGGCATCATCGTGGCAACCCTGGGTGGGCTGCATCCGCTGGGGGTGGCGCTGTCTGCGCTCTTCATTGGTTTGATCGGAACTGGCGCACAAACGGTCAGCTTTGCGCTTGGAGTGCCTGTGTATCTGGGCGACATCGTCCAGTCCACTTTGCTGCTGGTAACGCTGGGTATGCTGCTCCTGCAGAATTACCGGATTGAGAGGCGCTAAATGGAAGATTTTATCGTAGGTTTTTTGGCAGCTACTTTGCGGATTGCCACTCCGCTGATGTTTGGCACGCTGGGTGAATTGTTCTGCGAACGGGCCGGAATTTTGAACCTGGGCATCGAGGGGACCATGTTCTTTGGCGCTTTCGTAGGGTTTGCTGCGGCAGCCAAAACTGGCTCCTTGATGATCGGCTTGCTGGCAGCCATCCTGGCGGGTATACTGGCCGGGCTGCTCATGAGTCTGCTGACGGTGATCCTGGGGGTCAATCAGCATGTTTCTGGTTTGGGCATCACCCTGCTGCTGACGGCGCTGGCAATGTTTGGCTTCAACCTGATTTTTGGCGCGAACCGCGTGCTGCCTTCGATCGAATCCTTCCCCCAGATCAAATTGTTGGGAGACATTCCCATCCTCGGAGAGATCTTTACCCAATATGGGCTGACCTATGTCGCCATTTTGCTGATTCCACTGTGCGCGTGGGTGTTGTACCATACCAGTTTTGGTTTGAACCTGCGTTCGGTCGGGCAAAACCCTGAGGCTACCGATGCCGCCGGAATCAACGTTTACGGACTGCGTACCGTTGCTTTGATGATCGGTGGCGCATTGATTTCGGTCGGTGGAGCGTTCCTCTCGCTGGCGCAACTGGGTACCTTTACTTTTGGTATTATCAATGGCCGCGGCTGGGTGTGCATCGCTCTGATCATCTTTGCCAACTGGGAACCAATTCGGGTCTTCTGGGGGGCACTCCTCTTCGGTGGGGTATCCGCGCTGCAGTTACGGCTGCAATTGACCGGTCTGAAGCTGCCCTATGAAGCCTTCTTGGCTTTGCCTTACGTGGTCACGATCATTGCCTTGAGTCTGGCGGGGCGGAATGCTTCTTACCCGGCAGCTTTACTCAAGCCATACAAACGGGAATGAAAGTCACGAGCGCTGATGCAGATCGGCGCTCGTCCTTTTTAAGGTCACTTCATTTATGTGACAATCAACCACGCAGTATGCTATATGTATCACTTGCATTGTCAGGGAGCAAAATCTAAACTGAGGATGCGAGAATGAATCCTCAAGAAATAACTATTGGAGGTTTACATGGGAAACTCACAGAAAGATCGCGCAGTATTCAATCAAAAAGTGGTTGAATTACGCGATCAAATGAAGCTGGGCGGCGGGCAAAAACGCATCGACGCGCAGCACGAAAAGGGGAAAAAGACAGCACGAGAGCGCATTGAACAATTACTGGATAGCGGCACATTTCAAGAGATCAATGGCTTCATGAAGAACCGCCATACCGATTTCGGGATGGACAAGGACAAACTTCTTGGAGACGGCATGGTAGCAGGCTTTGGCAAGATCGACGGCCGCCGCGTGTGCGTCTATGCCCAGGATTTCACGGTCATGGGCGGTTCCTTTGGCGAGATCGCCGGGGCAAAAGTCGCTCACGTGATGGATCTGGCGATCGAAGCCGGTGTGCCGGTTATTGGGCTGAATGACGGCGGTGGTGCTCGCATTCAGGAAGGCGTTTTCAGTCTGGCTGCCTTCGGTGAGTTGTTCTATCGCAATACCCAGGCTTCGGGGGTGATCCCGCAGATCAGCGTCATTCTGGGGCCGTGCGCGGGCGGGGCTGTTTATTCGCCAGCTTTGACCGATTTCATCGTCATGGCAAAAGGTATTGCCAACATGTTCATTACCGGGCCTGAAGTGATCAAGACGGTTACCGGTGAAGAAGTCGATGCTGAGACACTGGGCGGCGCGGGTACCCACGCGGATGTCAGTGGAGTGGCCCATTTCGCGGTAGACAGCGAAGATGCCGCTTTTGCAACGGTACGCAAGCTGTTGAGTTATCTTCCCTCCAATAATACCCAGCCGGCCATGATCACGGATTTGACCGACGATCCGTGGCGCATGGATACCGAGCTGGATACCCTGATCCCAACGGATCCTTCGGCCAGCTACAACATGAAGGACGTGATCAACCGTGTCTTCGATCTGGGTTCCTTCTTCGAAATTCAGGAAACTTTTGCCCCGAATGCCATCATCGGTTTTGGCCGTCTGGCCGGGCTGCCGGTGGGCGTGGTTGCCCAACAGCCGAATTACATGGCCGGCTGCATCGATATCAACGCCTCCGACAAGATGGCGCGCTTTATCCGCTTCTGTGACGCTTTCAACTTCCCGATTGTGACCTTCTCTGATTCCCCCGGTTTCTTGCCCGGTGTTTCTCAGGAACATGGCGGCATCATCCGCCACGGCGCCAAGATTGTCTATGCCTATTCGGAAGCTTCGGTTCCAAAATTAACCGTGGTCACCCGCAAAGGCTATGGCGGTGCTTATATCGTCATGGCCAGCAAGCACATCCATTCGGACATGGTCTTTGCCTGGCCGGGTGCGGAAATCGCTGTCATGGGCGCGGAAGGCGCGGTTAACATTCTGTACCGCAAAGAATTACAGGGTAAAGAAAACGCGGAGGAAGAACGGGCCAAACTGGTCGAGGAATTCCGCGAGAAATTTGCCAATCCTTACGTTGCTGCAGCCAACGGGTTTGTCGATGACGTAATCCTGCCGCACGAGACGCGTGCGCGCCTGATCACCGCGCTTGAACTGCTGCGCGATAAGAAATCCACTGCTCCTGCCAAGAAACACGGCTGCATGCCACTCTAGAAGGGACAGGAGGATCATCGTGAGTAGTGATTTCGCAACAGGTTTGATGGTCAGTGTGGTGGGTTTGCTCATCACCTTCATCGCGCTGGGAGTTTTCATTGGGGTGATCTATTTACTCAAGGCCCTGTTCCCGTACAAAGCAGAAGCTGAAGAAGAGAAAGAGGGCGAAGAGGCCGAGGAAGTGGTTGAGATATCCTCTGCTGAGGGAGAGGAAGAAGTGGCGGCGGCAATCGCGGCTGTCCTCTACCTGAAAAAAGAAGGTCGACCGTCTTTCGAAACTCCCGGCAAGAACACTTTCTGGACTGCGCGTTAGGCTGATCTGGACAACGATAAGGAGATATTGAGCAATGAGTAAAAAGCTTACAGTAAAAGTAAATGGCAACGCTTATGAGGTCGTAGTGGGAGACCTTTTTCACAACCCGGTGGTGGTGGCAGTGAATGGCAAGGAATACCAGGTAGAGATTGGTGAAGCGAATGAGGCCAGTGCGCCCGCGACAGTGGCCGTAGCTCCTGCCTCTGTTCCGGCCAGTGCCCCCGCAGCCGCGGCTGCGGCAGCAGCACCGGGCACGGAAAACAGCAACGTGCTGGCTGCCCCCATGCCAGGCAAGATTCTGGATATTGCGGTCAAAGCGGGAGACAAGGTCAACCCGGGCCAGCAAATTTGCGCTCTGGAAGCAATGAAAATGAAGAATATCATCCGCACACCGCGCGCCGGAACGGTAGCCAGCGTGGAAGTGTCGGAAGGCCAAAAAGTGGCTTTTGGTGCTGTGATTATCCGCTTCGCTTGAGGGTGACATGGACTTTTCAAAAATTCTCGTTCTCCTCGATGCATTCAAAGCCCTGCAATGGCAAAATCTGGTCATGATTGCGGTGGGCGGAGTGCTCATTTACCTGGCGATTGCCAAGGATTATGAGCCATCCCTGCTGCTGCCGATTGGCTTTGGCGCAATTCTGGCGAACCTGCCATTGACCGGGGCAACTGAGGCCGGCGGCTGGTTGAAGAATCTCTATGATGCCGGGATTGCCACCGAATTGTTCCCGCTGTTCATCTTCATTGCCATTGGCGCCATGACAGATTTTGGCCCGCTGCTGGAAAACCCCAAGATGGCGTTGCTGGGAGCGGCGGGTCAGTTTGGTATCTTTGGTACCTTGCTGCTGGCGCTGGCGTTGAAATTCCCGCTCAATCAGGCGGCTTCCATTGGCATCATCGGTGCCATTGATGGCCCGACGGCTATTTACGTTTCGTCGAAGCTGGCGCCTGAACTGCTGGGCCCAATCACGGTGTGCGCTTACAGCTACATGTCGCTGGTACCGATCATTCAACCGCCGATCATGCGCATCATGACCTCGAAGGCTGAAAAGACCGTGCACATGCCTTATTCGATCAAACCGGTGTCGCCCATTGTGCGCATTCTCTTCCCGATCACCGTAACGGTAGTGGTTTCACTCATTGCCCCCAAGGCTTCACCGTTGATCGCTTCACTGATGTTCGGTAACCTGATCCGTGAGTGCGGTGTGGTGGATCGTTTGAATGATGCGGCGCAAAATGAACTGGCCAACCTGACTACTCTCTTCTTGGGGCTGGTAGTGGGTGCCACCATGAACGGGGTCGATTTCCTGAAACCTTCCACCCTGCTGATCCTCGTTCTGGGCCTGCTGGCTTTTGGCCTGGATACTTTCGGCGGCGTGCTGCTGGGCAAACTGATGTATCTGCTCTCGGGCAAGAAGTTCAATCCGTTGATCGGGGCCGCGGGCATCAGTGCTTTCCCGATGTCTGCCCGTATTGTGCAGCGTTTTGGACAGGAATACGACTACACCAATTATCTGCTGATGCATGCCATGGGTGCCAATGCTGCCGGTCAATTGGGCAGCGTGATCGCAGGCGGCGTGGTGCTGGCAGTGATGGCAGGAATCATGTAATTGTGAGCTGAGACCTTCCTCTGGATGAACCACTGGTTCTGCAGAGATTTCGCTGGAAAGGAGAGATCCATTGGCTGTCAAATCAATTATCAAAGCAAGTGAATATCATGACTCGGTCAGCTTGATGATCGTTGCCAAAGAGTTGGCCAAGTTCCCGGGCGTGCAGGATGCGTCGGTGATGATGGGAACTGAGGCGAACAAAGCCTTGATGGAGCAATCCGGGCTGCTGACGGAAGAAGCCAAGAGTGCTACTCCCAATGATCTGGTCATTTCTGTCCGAACGGAGGGAAATGCAGAGGAGGCCCTGGCTGAAGCTGAGAAACTGCTGAACAAAAAAGCCGCTTCAGGCGGCGAGGGAGTGGAATTCCGCCCCAAGACGATTCGCGGGGCAATGAAGACCAACCCGGATGCCAACGTGTGCATCATTTCCATTGCCGGACGCTACGCGGCGGAAGAAGCCTGGGAAGCTCTCTTTGCGGGTATGCATGTGCTGCTGTTCAGTGACAACGTGAGCAAAGAAGATGAACTGGCACTTAAGCAGTACGGCCGCGATCATGGGCTGCTGGTCATGGGCCCCGGAGCTGGGACAGCGATCCTGAATGGGGTGGCACTGGCTTTCGCCAATGTCATTCCGGCTGGCCCGGTGGGAATCGTTTCCGCAGCGGGGACTGGCCTGCAGGAAACCAGCACACTGCTGGCAAAGAACGGCGTGGGCATCACGCAGGGGATCGGTACTGGCGGCGGCGATGTCAAGAAAGCCATCGGCGGCATCATGTACATCGAAGGGCTGAAGGCTTTGCAGGCGGACCCGGCGACCCAGGTGATCTTGATGGTCAGCAAGCTGCCAGATGAAGAAGTAGAAAAAACCTTGCTTGAGCAGGCAGAAAAGAGTCAGAAGCCAACCGTGATCTGTTTGATTGGCGGCAAGACCCGCAGTGATACTGTGCCGGCCAACGTGACCGTGGCCAGTACGCTCGAAGAAGGTGCGCTGGTCGCAGCCAAACTCGCTGGTGCCAAGATCGGGGATATTAAAGGAAAGATCGCGGCTGAAACGGCAGAAGCCCACCAGTTGGCGAAAGAAATCAAATCCGTTCTCAAACCCGGGCA
>JAAZOQ010000155.1 GCA_012797695.1 Anaerolineaceae bacterium
ACCGGAACCCTGCAAAATGCCGCGGATGACACCTCGCCCGGAGCCATACATCGAGTCGACCACAAAGCACTGCGGGTTCTCGGCAATCAGATCAAAATCGATCAGTTTGCGCAGATGATCGTAGTAGGCCGGGATTGGATTAAACTTGCGGATCAGGTTAAGCTCGCGGGCCTTTTCGAAATCCATAATATTGGGGCCGCGTGCCTGTAATTCATTATCATTCAGATAAACTTCCACTTGACGGCACTGCTCGGGTAAAGCCGAATTACCCAGAGCCGACTTCAGCTTGACCACGTTGTAACGGGGAGCATTGTGCGAGGCAGTGATCATCACACCGCCAATAGCATGCATATGCTTGACCGCGTACGAGATCACCGGGGTGGGAGCATCAGATTGTGACAGGTAGACGGTATAACCGTTGGCTGCCAGAATGCGGGCTACCTCAGAAGCATAGCGATCAGAGAGGAAACGGGTGTCGAAGCCAACTACCATCGTTTGCCGTTCGGGAGGAACATCGAACTTCGTCCCATTGGTCCAAGACTCAGATTTCACCGCGTCAGCGATGGCCTGGGAAACCAGGCGCAGATTTTCGAACGTGAAGGTGTCAGAAATAACTGCCCGCCACCCATCAGTGCCGAAATGAATTGTCATACATAAGCTCCAAAATTAAGAATAAAGGCGCACCTCTTGCAGGTGCGCTCAAGCATTCACTTTACCACAAAGCCGAAGGAGTAGCCGTTTCGAGCAAACTTTGCGCGATCCAACCCTCTTTCAGATAATTATCGCCATTATCCATCACCCGCACGTGCACCCACTGGATATTTTCAGAAATGGTCGGTGAAGCCTCCAGCACCTCGACCAGGGTACCTACACTGACCAGTACGCCGGTATCCGTAAATGACGGTGAAGGCCGCAGCCAGACGCCGGTACTGGTACTGCTATACACCTTGGCAAACATCGGCGTGGCCTGCGGAGTGATCGTCTGCGTGGGGGTATTCGTCGGGGCAATCGTGTTGGTTGGCGTAGCCGTTCCGTCACGGGTTGTAACTTCCGCCGGCTGTGGGGTCAGCGTCGGCGTCAAAGTCGGCAGTTCGGGGCTGTTCGACGCCAGGATCATCTGATTCGTCTGGGTCACCTGGGGAGTACCTTCTGTCGCTGCCAGCTGATGCTTGATCGCGGCGCCAAAAGCGCTGTTCGAAAGCAGCACGTAAAGTGCTGTACCCAGCAGCGCCGCCGTGAGCAGATAGCCAAAGAGGGTGCTCGGTCGGACCTTGAAGAAAGCCAGAAAGAGAGTCCCGGCAAAGATGACCCAGGCCAGCCAGATGCCGGCCAATTCAAGACCCTGCGGGAAAAGCCCGATAAAACCGCTGGTCAGGCCAAAACCCGCCAGCCCGATGGGAAGATAAATCTCGTAAGCCAGTGCCACACTGGCCACCAGCGAGCGATTCTTCGGGGCTTTCACCGTAATGAAGATCGCCAGCAAAATACCGATGGTCAGTAAAATGAAATCAGGGACTGAAAAAGCGACGTGAAAGTGGGCCTGGCTCAACTGCAGATCAGGGAACAGCCGTGAAATCCAGCCGCCCAGAGCGCCGGTACCAAATACGAGCAAAGCTCCAATGATCAGGCTGCCCAGGGACTGTACAAAAAAGCGCAGCGAGCCCACCACACTGGCAAAACCCAGGCCCACAACCGGGGCCATAAATGGAGCCAGCAAAGCGGCCAGCACGTAAATCGCCGGGCTATCCAGCAAAACAGCCACTGCCAGAACCACACCACACAAGAAAGAAAAGAGATAGAAATCAGCATTGGCCACCAGACGTTCGGCAAGCTGATTCAAGAACAACGCGCGGTCGCCTTTCGAGGCCGGGATAAAGCCGTAACGGCGCCGGCGCCGGCGCGCGGCACTGATCTGACTGGAGGAAAAATCTTCAGGCTGGTCGCTCATGCTCTCAAAGTCGCCGTAATTCGCAATGGATTCAGGATCAGATCCAGGGCTGTCCGGATATCCGGCGCCACCAGATCTGCCGCCTGCAAAGCTGAGATGGCCGTACCTTCAGGAGAGAGAACACAAATCCCCAGTACGGCTTCACGCAACATACCGGCATCATTGGCTCCCTGCCCCAGAGTAATGGTATTTTCAGCTCCTAATTTACGCAAAACCTCTACCTTTTGCCTGATCTCATCACCGGGCTGAATGCCCAGATAATGGACTCCCAGGGTCTGGGCCACCTGCGGCCCGGTCCCCGTGGTATTGGCACTTAATAAGGTGATCTCCACCGATTTCTTGAGTTCGTCGATCCGCTCCAATACCCCATCGATCAGGCGGCCATCCAGGCACAACGTGCCGTTGATGTCACTCAGCACGTGGGTGATCTGGAAAGCGGGCTGCCCAGGAAATTGGATTTGAAGCATTTTCTAATTATAATACACCTGCATCGATGATCCTCTTGCGCAAGCCAGGCAAATAAAGGATCACGGACTCAAGCAAAACACCGGCCGAACCGGCTGCGTGAGACTAAAGGAAAATTTATGACGAAGAATCGTAAAGCAATCGTTTTCGGAATCAGCCTGTTACTGGCAACCCTGCTGTTGGCGAGCTGCGGCGGAGCACGCACTCCAGAAACAACCGCTACTCCCACCCTCACTCCCCTGCCGCCCACGCCGACCCCGGCGCCGGCAGAGATCATCTACGTCAATGCTCAACCCGACGCCAACGACAGCGTGCTGCAGGCAGTCAACGATTTTGCTTCGAGTAACTCACTGCAGGTACGTTCCCTGTCCGCGCTGAGCGCGGCGGATGTGAACGCCGGCAGCAAGATCGTGGTGCTGGCTACGCTGCCCGCAGACTGGAGCAGCATCGCCTCCGGCGCTCCCGCTACCCAGTTCGTTTTGCTGGGCGCTGCCAACAGCAGCAACCTGAGTAACGTCAGCTCCATTCAGGCCAAACCTGAAGATGAAGCCTTCATGGCCGGCTATCTGACCATGCTCATTGCCATCGACTGGCGCGCCGGCGCTCTGGTGACCAGTGATGGCCCGCTGGGAGCAGATTATGCCGAAGACTTCATGAACGGGGCCCAGTTCGTGTGTGGCAAATGCAATCCGCAATACGCCCCCATTACCGCCTTCCCAACTGTTTCCGCAGAAGCCACCAGC
>JAAZOQ010000017.1 GCA_012797695.1 Anaerolineaceae bacterium
GCCCTGCCTTCCGAAGTGGAGGCGGATAAAGTGGAAGCTGAGTTCAAGAAGGGCGTCTTGACCGTGACTTTGCCGAAGCCGGCTTCAGCCATCAAGACAAGCAAGAAAATTCAAATCAAAGCCAGTTGATCCTCAGAGGGATGACCCTCCCTTGATGGGGAATTCGAAGGCAGCGTTGACCGATTGACGTCGCGCTGCCTTTTTTCGTTAACGGCGAAAGGTTAAAGAAACGGGGTCGAAGGCCGCGGCAGCCTGCAGCAGTTCCTGTAGTGCCGGCCAGGGGGCCTGTTCGTAAGCGGTCAGACGAATTTCTTTTTTATAGCGGGCGGTACCCGTAAACAGGTGATGGGGGTCGGGGAGGAAGGTGCCATGGATGAAAGACAGGATCACGGCCTGGTTCTTGATACTGATCTGGCATAACCCGCCTTTGATGACCCCGCCGCGGGCCGGGTCGAAGTAAGCCAGGCCTTGCCAGACGTGTTTTTCGGCTGCGGAGGGGAGAATGCGTACGATCAGATTGCGCAGCTCGTGCACGATATCGAGCAATTCTGCCGGCTGACCGACAAAGATTGCATCCACTTCACGCAAGGGGAGCATCATCAACTTGAAAGCTTGCGCACCTCATCCATGCCCAGCAGGTGCCAGTCATATTCCGGGTTCTTGCGTTCCGGTTCGACCAGCAGCACACAATAGCCGTCTTTGAGCACCGGGCGAATCCATTCGCCGAGCAGAACCTTTTCATCCAGGCGCGGTGTGCGCCCGCGGAGAGGTTCGAGACGGTCGATGGAGGTTGATTCGAGCAATTCAGAAACACGGTGCACTCCCTTGAGGTTCTGCATGTTGGGCAGCCAGAGAAAACGGCCGTCTTCCCCGCGGAAGCGCAGGCCGATGGCTGCCAGCGCCCCAATGACCCCAGCTCCGCTGCCGGTCAGGCCGGCAATGGCAATGCCGGCAGAGCGGGCAATCTGAATGGCTTCTTCGCGCTGTACCCGCTGCCCCTTGGCACTTTGGGCCCAGGTAAAAACTTCAGGGGTAACCTGCACCCAGGCGCAAAAGGCAAAGCCGGCATTGGCCCCCGGGCTGTACTCGCGCAAAATAAAAGAGCGGCAGGCCATTTCGATCTCGCTGCGGCGCGCGGCTTCCCCTTCGAAGGTCAGGCAAATGGCTGAGTTGTTCGAGGTATGCAGAATTTGCGGGCTTTGCCAGAGCTGGTGGCGGGTAATGGATTCTGCGTGGCCCAACAGTTTTTCTTCGAGATAACCACAAAGGCGTTGAGCCAAAAAGCCCGTGCTGGACGTTTTCGGGTTATCTGTATCGTCGATTCCGATGAGAAAACGCATGATTTATTTTGCTCCAATGTGGGGTAAAGACGCCTGACTGATATTAGCGAATTCCCGGAGCATTGTCAATATTTTGATTATGATGAAAATGTCCTGAGGATTATCGTGATACCATTAAGGTATGCCTTCCCGATTCCGACAACTTGTCCATTCTGTGTCCGTTTTTCTGCGCTGGGAGAGCCAGGACCGCGAGCTGATGCAGTCCATTTCGCGCAAGGTCATGGGCACGACCATCGGCACCTATCTGATCTGGCACATCATCGCCACGCTGGTCTGGCCGCAGGTGTTCAGCCCCAGTCTGTACCTGGTCACCCTGATCATGATCCTGACCACGGTGGCGGCTTATTTCTTGCTGGAGCGTTTTTATCTGCTGGCGCAGGTGGCCTGGTTTGCCGGGCTGACGGCAGCTCTGATCACTTCGTATGGCCTGTATCAACACGCCGAAATCTTGCTGGGTTTTGCCTTTTTGCCCTTCATGGGCGAAGTGATGCTGGGGATCCGGCCGGCGCTGGTGCTGGATGGTTTTCTGGCGCTGCTGACCCTGGTCTGGTCGCAGATCGATTTCATCGTACCCTTCCCGAACGGTTACCTGGTGGTGATCTACCTGGTGCTGGCGGTCTCGACCGCGCTGGGCTGGGGCATCATGGATAACCTGATCTCTTCAATCGAAGCGGCATCTTATCATTACCGCGAAGCGGTGCAGCGCCTGAACGAGGCGCGCGAACATCGGGCCGAGATCAGTGTGCTGCTCAAGGACGTGAATCGGGCCAATTATCAACTGGAAAACCTGAACCGCATGCTCATCTACGCGCGGGCGCAGGCGGATGAAGCCCGCGAGGAACGCGACCGCTTCGCCATGGCCGTCAGCCACGAGCTGCGCAGTCCGCTGAATTTCATCATTGGCTTCAGCGACCTGATGGTCAATTCGCCCGAAACTTATGCCAAAGTAACCAACTGGCCCAGAGGGTTGTACGATGACATCCGCGAAATCTATAAAAGCAGCACCCATTTGATGAGCCTGATCAACGACATCCTGGACATGGGCAAAATGGATGCGCAGCAGATGGTGCTTTTCAAAGAGAAGATCGACTTTGCGGTGGTGATTGAAGACGTGCGCCAGATGGTGCATTCGGCGGTGGAGAGCAAGGGGCTGAAATTGATCGTGGACGTGCAGCCCGACCTGCCGCTGGTCTACGTGGACCGCACCCGGGTGCGCCAGGTACTGCTGAATCTGGTTACCAATTCGCTGCGTTTTACCCGCAAGGGGAGCATCACCCTGCACGCTTTCATGGAAAACCCCGAAATTATGCGTGTAGAAGTAAGTGATACCGGGGTGGGTATTGCCAAAGAGGACCAATCGAAGGTATTCAAAGAATTCCGGCAGGTGGGCAATCAGACCTACCAGCGCGGCGAGGGCAGCGGCCTGGGATTGTCGATCGGGCGCCGTTTCATCCAGATGCACGGCGGCGACATGGGGCTGGAAAGCGAGGTGGGCAAAGGCTCGACCTTTTATTTCACCCTGCCCATTCATCAACAGGTGGAGACTTTCGAGTCGGATGCCCTCGAAGACAAAAAAGAAGCTCTGGCCAAGCAGAGCCAGCAGGGC
>JAAZOQ010000156.1 GCA_012797695.1 Anaerolineaceae bacterium
ATTCGTGGGTAGATTTAGACGTAGGTAAGGCCTTCAGGCACAACGGATAGCGGATATGGCAATCCGTGGGCATAGCGTTCTTGTTAGGGGCACGGCATTGCCGTGCCCCTACGATGTTTGTATCGCTCTATTCGGCCCTTTTAGCGGTGGCTTTTTCTTTTGGGAGAATTCGTGTCATTCGTGGGTAGATTTAGACGTAGGTAAGGCCTTCAGGCACAACGGATAGCGGATATGGCAATCCGTGGGCATAGCGTTCTTGTTAGGGGCACGGCATTGCCGTGCCCCTACGATGTTTTTATCGCTCTATTCGGCCTTTTTGACGGTTCGCTTTTAAGCCTGACGGTTACTCGTCTTCCTTGCCCTGCGCCTGCTCGTGCATGGCGCGGTCGCGCCGGCTTTTGGCCAGATAGAGCAGGGCCAGCGCCGCAATCGCCCCCAGCGGCCAGCCGTATACCGGTAAGAACAAACCGCCGATCCAGGCCAGCAGGCCGATAAAAACCAGTGCCAGCAGCCAGTCGATCCAGTTCATATGGGCGAGAATGGAGCTATTTTTCGATTCCATGAATGATTCCTTTGCCCCGATTATACCCGCGCCTTCATTTTATGGTTAAATGGGAGGAAGAAAGAGAGCCTCCTTGATGCGTGAACTATCCGTTGATCAAATTAGCGCCGCCGTGAGCCAGTTGTGTATCCAGGCCAACCGTCAGTTACCCGCGGATGTGCGCGCCGGGCTGTGGGCCGCCCTTGAGGCGGAAGATTCCCTCACCGTGCGCGACGTGCTCGAACAGCTCCTCGAGAACTGCGCCGTGGCCGAACGCGATGGCATGGCCCTGTGCCAGGATACCGGCATGGCGGTGGTCTTTTGCGAGCTGGGCCAGGAGGTGCACATCACCGGCGGCGCGCTGGAAGAAGCCATTCAAGCTGGTGTCCGCCGCGGCTATCGGGAAGGCTACTTGCGGCCGTCCGTGGTGGCTGATCCACTGCAGCGCGTCAACACCGGCGACAATACCCCAGCCATTATCCATTATGCCGTCATCCCCGGGGATTCCCTGGCCCTGACGGTGGCCCCGAAGGGCTTTGGCAGTGAGAACGGCAGTGCACTCAAGATGCTCACTCCCGGCGATGGCTGGGAGGGGGTGCAGCAATTCGTGATCGAAACAGTGGCCCGCGTGGGGGCCTCCGCCTGCCCGCCGCTGGTGGTGGGGGTGGGCCTGGGCGGCACGTCTGAAAAAGCAGTCTGGCTGGCCAAGAAGGCGCTGCTGCGTGAGCTGACCGCCGCCAACCCTGATCCGCAGTACGCGGCGCGCGAGGCGGAGCTGCTGCAGGCGCTCAACGCGCTTGGCATTGGCCCGGCGGGGTGGGGTGGGCATACCACCGCGCTGGCGGTGCACATCGAGCCTTTCCCAACCCACATTGCAGGCCTGCCGGTGGCTGTGAACCTGAGCTGCCATGCCCTGCGCCATGCCAGCGTTACCCTGTGAAACGAGAATGCGATGATCGAAATTGAAACCCCATTTTTGGCTGAAGCTGCCCGTTCTTTGCGGGCCGGTGAGCGTGTCGCGATCAGCGGGGTCGTCTATACCGCCCGGGATGCCGCTCACGTCCGCCTGCTTGCGCTGCTCGATTCTAACCTGCCGCTGCCTTTCCCGTTGGCGGATAGCATTATTTATTACGTGGGCCCATGTCCGCCGCCGCCGGGGCAGATCATCGGTTCGGCGGGGCCGACCACCAGTTCGCGCATGGACCGCTATACTCCGCGTTTGCTGCAGTTGGGGCTGCGCGGCATGATCGGCAAGGGGCCGCGTTCCGCGTCGGTAGTGGCTGCCCTGGCCCAGTATGGGGCGGTTTATTTCGGTGCCATCGGCGGGGCCGGGGCACTGCTGGCCAGTACCATCCGCAGCCAGCGCGTGATTGCTTTTGCCGATCTGGGCACGGAAGCCATCCGCGAGCTGGTATTGGACCATTTCCCGGCCCGGGTGCTGGCGGATGCGCAGGGGAACGTGTTTCCCTGATTTTTTACTGAGAAGGAAGAATATGGATCGACCTAAAATTGTCGCTTTCGGAAACCTCATCACCGATTGGCTGATGCGGCTTCCTCATTTACCGGTAGAAGTGGCGGACCATCAGGCTCTATCGGATTTGCGCCGTGAACCCGGCGGGATGGCCAACTTTCTGATCGCCGGCCAGCGCCTGGGGGCACAGATGCTGGCTCTGGATGTTCTCGGCGCGGACGAAGATTCCGCTGCTTTGCTGGCAGTGCTGCGTGCCGAAGGGGTGGCAACGGAGTCCGTGCGGCGGCTGCCCGGTTTGCGCTCGCGGGCAGTGGCGGTGCTGGCGGATGGCGTGGACCAGCACACTTACCTGCCTTTTTCAGGCGGGGAGCTGCCGGTGCAGAATTTCCCGCTGGCCTGGGCGGAACAGATCTCGGGGGCTGCGGCTCTGTTTTTGGATGGTTTTACCCTGGATCAGCCGGCTTTTCACGATTCCGTGGTGGAAGCCGCGGCCAAAGCGGCCAAAACCGGTGTGCCCGTATTCTTTGACCCCGGCCCGCGCCGGCCCCTCTTGGACCGAGATTTTATGCGTTCGATCTACGGCGTGTTTCTCAATGAGTCGGAATTATTTAATTGGACGGGGCTTTCAGGTGTCGAGGGGGCCTGGTCGCTGCTCGAGGACGGGGCCCGTCTGGTGGTGCTCAAGCAGGGGGCGCAGGGCTGCCGCATCGTTACCC
>JAAZOQ010000018.1 GCA_012797695.1 Anaerolineaceae bacterium
GATCAAGATTCTCGGAGGCGGCTGTGCTAATTGTAAACGATTGGAACAGATCGCCCGTCAGGTAGCGGCTGAGAAAGGCATCGAGGCAGAGTTCGAGGATGTCAAGGATTTTGCCGAGATCATGAAATACGGGGTCATGAGCACCCCGGCTTTAGTGGTAGATGAAAAAGTAGTGTGCTCGGGTCGTGTCCCTTCGGTAGACGAGGTGGCCGGCTGGTTGACGGCAGCCTGAACTCATGACCGCAGAAATCACCTCCCCTAAATCGGGCTCCGGGCCGCGTGGTTCGCGCTGGTTCTGGATCGTGGGTATCGCTGTGGTGGTCTGGGTGGCCGCCTATAATTTGATCCAGCCGCTGGCGAACTGGCTCACCTATCAATTGATCGCTCTACCGGCGGGTTCCCGCCTCGGCGAATCGCTGGCTTTTTTCCTTTACGATGTTCCCAAGATCTACCTGCTCCTCTCGGGCATGATCTTCTTGATCTCCCTGCTGCGCACCTTTTTCTCGCTGGAACGCACACGCGCGTTTCTGGGCGGCAAACGGCAGGGCATTGGCAATGTCCTGGCAGCGCTGCTGGGCGTGGTGACTCCGTTTTGCTCCTGTTCGGCGGTGCCGCTGTTTATCGGTTTTGTCGAGAGTGGCATTCCCCTTGGAGTGACCTTCTCCTTCCTCATCTCAGCGCCAACGGTGAATGAAGTGGCTTTGGTGATGCTGCTGGGATTATTCGGCTGGAGGGTAGCCGGCCTGTACGTGGCTTCGGGGCTGATCATTGCGATCCTGGCTGGCTGGGGTATCGGCCGGCTGCATCTCGAATCAGGTGTGGAAGATTTCGTCTGGCAGGTACAGATGCAGGCCAGCAATGAAGCGGAACACCTGACCTGGGCGCAGCGGATTCAGCGTGCCTGGCAGTCGGTCAAAGAGATCTTCGGCAAGGTCTGGCTGTACGTGGTGATCGGCATCGCCGTAGGCGCAGCCATCCATGGCTACGTCCCGGCGCAGGCCATGGCCCAGATCATGGGCAAACAGGCCTGGTGGAGTGTGCCGGCGGCAGTATTGCTCGGCGTGCCCCTCTATTCCAATGCAGCCGGGGTCATTCCCATCGTCAGCGCCCTGATGGAAAAGGGCGCCTCGCTGGGCACCGTGCTGGCGTTCATGATGTCGGTGGTGGGCCTTAGCCTGCCTGAGATGATCATTCTGCGCCGCGTGCTGAAGCCCAAATTGCTGGCCATTTTCATTGCCATCGTCGCCCTGGCCATCATCATTACTGGTTATTTATTCAATTTAGTCATCTAGTATTGGGTTGCAAGAAAATCTGGCGGTAATTTGTTCATTTCAAATGAATAATTTACCGCTATTTTGTTCATTGCTAATGAATAAAATCCGTTGGCTGGCTCACTTCGCATGACAGAGGGAGGCAGAGGATTGAGGCAGGCACAGGAAGGGGGGATGAATTACAGTAAAAAAACCCTATAATCTTAATTACATAACAGCTTCATCGTTACTACCGGCGGGAAAAGGATGAGCGATGGCTGAAAATTCCCAGTTTTCAATTCTTGTGATCGATGATGATGAATTGACTCGCACTTTGATTGTCGAGACTCTCAAGCGGGAAGGGTACACACTGCTTGCGGCTGAAAACGGCTGTTATGCGCTGGAGCAATTGCAGTCTCTTTCCCCCGATCTCATAATTTCGGATATTATGATGCCTGAGCTGGACGGGCTCAGCTTATTGTCCCAGTTGCGCGGTTCCCCAGCTACTCGCGGCATCCCGGTGATTCTGGTGACAGCTCAAGGGCAGATCGACCAGCTCGTCAACGCTTTCAGAATGGGGGCAGATGATTTTGTGGTCAAACCGTTCAACCTGCAGGAACTTTGCGCCCGGGTACAGGCCAAACTGGATCGTCCCCCTGTCCCCAAAGATATGCTGACTTTCGATCCCCAGACCGGGGTTCTATCCGAGAAGAATTTCAATCAAGAAGTACAGCGAGAAATGGACCGGGTGGCCCGCGGAGGCGCCCCCGGCTGTCTGGCTTATATCCAGTTGGCGGGTTGGCAGCAGATCCTCAACCGCTTTGGCCCGCCGGGAGAGATGCAGGTGCTGCGTCAACTGAGCCAACTGGCAACGGTGCAACTGGGTTCTCTTGATCTCATCGGCAGACTCTCTGCGGGGCGGGTGGCTTTACTGTTCCCTGAAAGTGCTGCTGGCCCCAGCCAGGAAAAACTGGAAGCGATCTCTACCGCCATCGTTTCTTCTGCCTTTAAGATTGGGGGGGAAACCCTGTCTCTGACCCCGGCGGTTGGTTTTAGCGAATTCACCCGGCAGACTTCTCTTGATGAAGCCTTTGACCAGGCGCTGACTGCTCTGGATCAATCCGTGCGCCATCTCGATCTGCATCCGCGCCAATATACGCCATCGATGGGCTCCTTGCGGTCGGATCAGACTGATCGCAAACAAAAAACACAGAAGTTCATGCGTTGGGCAGCTCTGCCCGGTGAGATTATATTGACGTACGTGATTGGCTGGCTGCTGCCCTTTCTCGTGTACCTGGTGCTGGATGAATTGCACTTCGATATTTCACGCGAAGTCTATCTGATCGTGGTGGCAGCCTTGGTGCTTACCGGCATCTTTATCTGGGTCGAAGGGTTTCTCTCTCTCAAGCGCATCGATCCGCCGGCAGAGCCCGGCAGCCCTTATCCCCCGGCCAGCGCCATTATTGCGGCGTACCTGCCTAATGAGGCAGCCACCATCCTGGATACGGTCGATGCCTTTTTGAAGATCGATTACCCCGGGCCACTGCAGATCCTTCTGGCATACAACACTCCAGTGGAGCTTCCCATCGAAAAAACGCTGCTGCTGAGGTCGCAAAGGGATCCGCGGCTTGAATTGCTCAAAGTGGAAGGCAGTACTTCGAAGGCCCAGAACGTGAATGCTGCGCTTGAAAGGGTCACTGGTAAGTTCACCGGCATTTTCGACGCGGA
This sequence comes from Anaerolineaceae bacterium, assembly GCA_012797695.1. Classification (GTDB taxonomy): domain Bacteria; phylum Chloroflexota; class Anaerolineae; order Anaerolineales; family Anaerolineaceae; genus UBA6107. The sequence continues at coordinate 2,979 of JAAZOQ010000018.1, forward strand.
TCACCAGCCAGAGCCGCAGTGTTTTCAGCGTGCCTGGCGGTGGCTGTCAAATGGGGTGGATGTGGTACAGGGGCATTGTCTGGTGCGCAATGGCAGCGCGACTCTGATCTCGCGGCTGGTGGCGGTCGAGTTCGAAGTGATCTATGGCAGCAGCCACCCTGGCCGAACCCGCTGGCATCAATTCGGCATCTTTGGCGGTTCGAATGGTTACTGGAAGACCGAGCTGCTGCGCCAGACGCGCATGCGCGGATACATGCTGACCGAGGATATCGATTCATCGATGCGAGCACTGGAAATGGGGGCTAAGATCGTTTCTGATCCGCGCCTGTACTCGCGTGAACTGGCACCGGTCAATCTCTTTGCTCTCTGGCATCAACGCATGCGCTGGGCCCAGGGCTGGTTTCAGGTCTCGATCCAGCATTTCTGGCGCGGGTTGTTCTCGAAGAATTTTTCTGCCCGGCAAAAATTGGGGTTGTTCTGGCTGTTGGGGTGGCGCGAGATCTACCCCTGGATCTCGATGCAGGTCATCCCCTTGATCGCTTTCTGGGCAGTGAAATATCACGGGCTGTCTCAACTGGATTGGCTGATCCCGGTATTCGTTCTGGCGACCCTGTTTACCCTGAGCGTCGGTCCGGGCCAAACCTTGTTTGGCTACCTGGTGGCAGCCCCTGAGATTCGCCAGCACAAACGCTGGTTCTGGGGATATCTTTTCGCTTCTTCGCTCTTCTACACCGAGTTCAAGAACCTGATCGGCAGGGTGGCCCAGATGAAAGAATATTTCAATGAGCAGCAATGGAAAGTCACCCCGCGCAGCTCCGAACCCGCGGATGAAGCGAATGAATGATCGTTGCCGATGAATAATATTAGTTACCCGATTCGAGCAGCCAGTGGCTGATAGAGCATACTTCGATCTGCAATCCATCCGCGGAAATGGTTTCTTCGTTGGCATGGGTCAGAATCAAGGCTCTCTCGATCGGGAAGACTTTTTGGGCAGATACCAACGCTCGAATTTCTCTTTCCCGCGTGTCAGGCAGGTTCAGGTCGAGGCAAACCTGGATGGCTATTTTCTTTTCAGGCAGATAAAAGTCGATTTCTTCCCCATTATTGGCCAGATTCAGGTAGTACACCGACTGCGTTGAACGCCGCAGCTGCAAAAACACCAGGTTTTCGAGCAGATGCCCGCTATTGGCAGAAAAATGGAAGCCGACGGCGTTGGCAAGTCCGCTGTCGATGCAATAGACTTTTTTTGGGGCAATTTGCTGGCGCTTGAGAGAGTAATCGTAAACGTTGATGGTGAATGCCAGCCAGCTATTTTCCAGGTAGCTCAGGTAACTTTTTACGGTATTGAGGCTTTTGATTTGCAGCCTTTCCTTGAGCTTGTTGAAGGAGACGGTGCTGGCAGGGTGGGCCATGATGAATGCGCTCAACTCTCGTAACTGGGCCACGCCCTCGATCTGGTATCGGGTGGCAATGTCTCGATAGAGTACGTCGTTATACAGGGTGGGGAGGTGAGAATACTGCGGGTACTTCAATGCGACCGGAATTCCGCCGCTCTGCAAAAAAGCGCTCAGTTGTGCATTCAAGTTGGCCTGGTCAGTGGTTTTCATCCGGGAAAAATCGGGAAGGGGATAGCCGTAGAAATTCAGGTATTCGCGGAATGAGAATGGAAAAAGCTCAATCGGGATGTAACGCCCTGTCAGGCGGGTTCCCAGCTCGCGGCTTAAAAGAGAAGCGTTGGAACCGCTGATGTAGAACTTGAAGCCCTGGTCCATGAAGCGGCGCACAAAATGTTCCCAGCCGGGGATGTTCTGGATCTCATCGATGATGAAGAGCTGTCTTTGGCCAAAAGTCTCCACAAGTGCTTCATACAGGTCGTTGTAATCCAGGGCAGTGAACCCCAAAAAGCGGTCATCTTCGAAATTGAGGTAATAAAAGGTATCTTGATCAATCTGATGGGCAAACTGGGCCAGCAGGGTGGATTTGCCCACCTGCCGCAGCCCTGAGATGATCACTGCGTGCGGAGAGGAAGCTGCCTGGGTAATCTTCTGCAGCGCTTCTCGGGGGGTACCGATGTCGCTTTTCCAGAAGGAATCGGCTTGTTCGAGCAAAAGCGCTCTAATTTGGTCTTTTGACCAGCGGTTTTTCCAGGGAGAATCTGCCATATATTCATTGTATAACTTAATTATTCATTGTCAATGAATAAAAATAGCCTATTTTATTCATTTATAACGAATAAAATCTACTGGCTGATTCCCTGACCGGCCACCGCACCGGTGCTGAAGGCGAACTGCAGGTTGTATCCCCCGCACGGACCGGTGACGTCGAGGGCCTCACCGGCAAAGTACAGGCCGGTGACGAGGCGCGATTGCAGCGTTTGCGGGTCTACCTCATCCAGCGGGATGCCGCCGGCGCTGACCTGACAGGTAGCGAAGTCACGCACTCCGGTTACGCTGAGCGGGAAGGCCGTGCACCAGCGCCACAGTTCAGCGAGCTGGGCGTCGCTGCATTCGCGCAGCGGCAGACTTGCCGGTAACCGGCAGCGCTCGAGCAGAAAAGCACTTAATTTGGGCGGCAGGCTGCTCCCCGGCAGTACTCCCACCGGCAGATCGCTGTGCCGCTGGGCTTCCAGCAGCGCGCGAAGTTACGTTTCGTGGTCGAGCAGAAAATTGAGGCGCAGCTCCAGCCCGCCGCCGGCGTGCCGCGCCACCCGGTGGCTCAGGTCCATCACCGCCGGGCCGTTCAAGCCCCACTGGGTGAAGATCAGATTGCCACGCGTCTGGGCCAGCACCTGCTCATGATCGAGCAGGGTAGCCTGCGCGTCCAGGCGGATTCCCTGCAGCTTCTGATAAGCGCGCATGTCACAGGCCACAGGCCCCAGCGCGGGTACCAGCGGTACGAGCGCATGCCCCAGTTTTTGCAGCAGCGGGAAGACGTCGCCCTGTGAACCCAGGGTGGGGTAGGCCTTGCCGCCCGCAGCGATCAGCAGTTTGCGGCAGCGCAGTGAGGACTGCCCTTCGAAACCCAGTTCGAAGCCGTCTTTAATATTGCGTATAGATAATAAACGGTGTTCCAGCAGCACTTCCACCCCGGCGCGTTCCAGCGCGCTGGCAAAGGCCTGCACCACGCTTTGCGCCGAGTTCGAGAGCGGATACACCCAGCCGTCCGCGGTGGAGTAGGTGAGCAGCCCCAGCGTGCGCAGCCATTGCACCAGGTCCGTGGGCCCGAATTGCGCGAACACGGCCGCCAGCCAGGGCTCCGCCTGGCTGGTGCTGAAGTAGCGCTCGGGGGCGACCCCGTGATTGCTCAGGTTGGCCCGTCCGCTGCCGGTCACCAGCAGCTTGCGCCCGACCTGGGCGTTGCGCTCCACCAGGGTGACCCGCGCCCCGGCCTGGGCGGCGAACAGGGCCGCGGTCATGCCGGCCGGCCCGGCCCCGAGGATGATGATTTCCTTTTCCATGCTTTCATTTTACATGGGAGCGGGCCGGCAGTACAAGAGAAGAACCCTTCACGGAAAGGGATTGCACAACCTGATGGGCAATATTCTCAGTATCGCGAAACTATCTAGCCAAAGAGGGTCCCGAAGTGCTTCCCAAAAGAGAATGAATGAAACTCAGGCGTAAAACGCTGCAATCCGCAGCAACCGGTCAAGAGTTGCACGGGAAAGAAGTGAAGGCAGAAACTAGAAATTCAAACGGGGCAGACAAACATCGTTTGCTGCCCCGTTTCGTATCGTACAAAATCCTTTATTGTGGAATTCCCCAGATTTGCGGATAACCGACTTCTGGAAGGACTGCAAAATATTTGCCGTCAGGCGAAAAAGCAATTTTTGGTGCAAAATCCCCTTCCACATAGTCTTCACCAGTGGAAAACAATTTATTACCGCTGGCTAAATCGAAAATCTCAATATGGATCCCTCCCAGCAGGCTGAAGGTGCTGATGGCCAGCATCTGGCTATCCGGAGAAAATTCGAGGTCCATATCGGTGTATCCGTCAAACTCTGCCCGTTCAGCACCGTTCACTGACACTACCACTGAATCACGATACCCTGGGTTTGGTCGCTGGCTGATAGAGGTGATGGTAAATTTCTGATCGGGGGTTGAGTGGATGTAAGAACTTTTCTCCAATAAATCATTATAAAGATTCTCATGGGATGGCAAAACAGCGTATCGATCATGCAGAAAATCCCAGGCGGTCACTACCCCGCCACGCGCGTAGATGATTAATTGGCTGTCCTCAGTAAAAACGATCCCAGAGTTTTTAATATTCGTGCTTCCTCCCAATAGGCGTGATAATGTTTGCGTTTGGGGTTGAAGCAGAAAGAGGGTGGTGCGGTCAAATGCACTGCCCAAAAGCACTGCGAAGGTCTGCAAGTTCGGCAGCCATACCGCATCTTCCAACTCAGCATTGTCTGTAAGAGGAACTTCATACTTAAGATTTTTACCTGAAGCAATATCATAAACAACAATTTCGGTCAGCCAGCCATTAACACGATCTCCTTCATGCTTGCCCAACAAAATCTGGCTGTTATCATTTGAGAGGAACCCCGGATCATATTGATAATAGCCAACCCCCCAGCCAGTGAATGAATTAACCAGCGTCAACGTGGATCGATCGTCAGAAAACTGGTAATAACTCGCTGAACTTTTTCCATTCGTGACTAGAATTCCCTGACCATCTGATGTGTACTTGAATGATTTTCCACTAATACCGTTGATCAGTTTGCGGTCGTCCGAGCGCAGGAATCTGACCAGATCTCCTGAGCGAATAGCAAAAACGCGGTTATCTGGAGAAAAACCGATCACCTGTATATTTGCTCCCTTGATCGTATCGATCAGTTGATAATCATCGGTACTCCAGAATTTGATCTGGTTCTCGTAGACTGTGGCCAAGATCTTGCTATCCGGATAAAAGAAGAAACTCTTGATGCCAGTTTCCGGGACCTCTTTCAGCACCTGGCCATCCAGATACCGGATGACTTCAAATTTGTCACTTGTGGAGAAAACCAGAGTTTTTTCATCTGGAGAGACCAGAAACCAATTGGTCAACTGCTCATTCAGGGTGTAGACCGGCTGCCCATCTGCGGTATTACAAAGGCCGGCCACGTTGTCAATAAATGTAAAGGCATACTGCAGATCTTTGCTTGGCGTGAAGTAATTTGCTACTTTACTGCCTGTGGGATCCAACTTGCAGGCCAGGGTGACTTCGCGAATCACCTTTCCCTCTGGGAAGGTCCAGATGCCGCCTTTTGATTGCCAGCGGTCCAATGCTGAAATCTCAGTGCCATTTTCCAGAAAGTTGATGTAATACGGCTGCATTTGAGTGGGAATGAAATAAGATTTATTCAGGGTCGCAGAATCGATCACCAGAATGCCATTTCGGGTACCCAAAACGATCCATTTTTCATCCGGTGAGAGCTGTGTACTCAAAAGGTCACCTTCGCCTAACGAAGACAGGCGGGTGAACTGACCGATGTTTGCTTCAGAGATCGGAGCGGATACAGCGGGTACTGCCGGGGCAGGAAATGAAGTCCACGGCAGGGTGGGGGTAGCTGTTATTGTTGGAGTTGCTGTCGGTAAGTTTGGAGTGACGATCTCAGTTGTGCTGACAGTCTGAGTTGCAGTACCCGGTTGGGCACATGACGAAAGGAGAAATATTATGACAAGAAGTGCAATGAATAAGGTGGTGATTCTTTTCATCGGCTGAGACCTTTCTGTTTTTTTACGCGCAGGATAGAAGCAGGGTTGCAGACGATCTAAAAAAATCCTCTTGTTTTTACGAAAATCTACATCAGATATTTTTTCACCAACATTTTCGCCCCCGAAGGGTGGTGGTCATGGCTGAACTCAATTAAGGTTAACATGGATTCCTGAATTGCACCGCATTTTTGGCGGTCCAATTTACAATTTGGAGGCATTGGAAATGGTGACTTCAAGTGCAAATGATGGGGGAATAACGGTATGCACAGTCCATTTTGCCTGTGCCGGTACCTCAGGCGTCGGGGAATGGGAGCAACAGATTGTAGGCCAGCACCATTAACTAAAAAATTCATGTTCAATGGGGCCGCTGCGGCAGCACGAGGGATCGAGGCGCCGCAACGAATGGCTCAGGCAAACGTATATGAATTAAAGTGTTTTTCAAAACTGGAGGAGAAGATGTCAAACGAAACAGGTACATTTGCAGTCAAAGAAAAGAAAGTGGTCTGCCGCACTCACGCCGCGGACGCGGTCTACGGGTTGGGCTTCATCGGCGCGGCCATCTATTTCATCAGCCAGGCGGCTACTTTCTGGCTGGGCGTACTCGGCGTTCTCAAAGCGCTGGTCTGGCCGGCCTTTCTGGTCTATGCGGCATTGAAGGCGCTTAATTTGCAGTAATCAGGTAAAAGGCAGGCAAATGGAACAGGGTGGTGTTCGGTGAGATCATTTTAGATGACCGGGCATTACCTCGCAACGCCCTTTCCAGTGTGGTTATGTTGGCGTTAATATGCAGGATGCCGTGAACGTGATTGGGCATGACCACAAATTCATCATACGGACGCAGTGGGGAGGTTTTGAACCATTCTTCTGCCGCGATCTGCCCGAGAGGGTTGAAGATCATAACGCCATTCATGATTTCACCCCAAAGAGCCTGACGTTGATAGGTGACGAGCGTGATGAAATATGCCCCCGGCTGGGAATAATCATATCCCGGCCGGCGAATGGAATGACGTTGGGGGAAATTGGCAGGGCATTTAATGTGGGCGGCGGTGCGTATTGGATCGATTTCAATCGGGCGGAGCGCCGTTTCTCACCTAGCAGAATAATGCGCGTATGCC
>JAAZOQ010000157.1 GCA_012797695.1 Anaerolineaceae bacterium
ATCGCCAACGACAAGATCAAACTGGAATAAGAGCACGCGCTTTCGGTCACTGACAAAAAACAACGGAATTAAAGCAAAAGGGCCTGACAGTGTCAGGCCCCTTTCTTACTTTCTTTTTGGCCGCAGAAAGCTCTACAGCCCTTTGACGATCAACCCCAGCACCAGCAGTGCGAAGCCGATGACCAGCAAGGCAAAGGCATAGGTGGTGACGAAGGGAATGACCATAAAGTGGCCGGCAATACCGGCAATGCCCAGTACCAGGGCAATCCAAAAAGTGACTCGTTTCGGTGGTGTCAGTTTCATTTTTTCCTCCAGAGGTTTATATGCCTATGGTACCGGATTTTTCATCCGGCGCAACCACCGTTTTCCTTAAAATACCTTTTTTGTCCTATTGGCCATAATAGGCATCTTTGCCGTGTTTGCGCAGATAGTGCTTTTCCAGCAATTCCTGCTGCATTCGGCCCAGCCCGGGGTTCAGCGCCAGGGCATGGAACTGCATGAAGGCCACTTCTTCCAGCACGACCGCTGTCTCGACGGCCTTCACCGGGGACTTGCCCCAGCAGAACGGCCCGTGGCTGTGGAACAGTACGGCCGGCACCGCTTCGGGGTCAAGGTTTGCGAAAGTCTCAATGATGACCTTGCCAGTTTCCTGTTCATAACCGGCGGCGATTTCGGCCGGGGTCAGACAGCGCGTGCAGGGGATGGCGCCGTAGAAGGAATCGGCGTGCGTGGTCCCTGTCGCCTCGATCGGCAGTCCTGCCTGGGCAAAGCTCGTCGCCCAGCGGCTGTGGGTATGCACTACCCCACCGATGGTCGGAAAAGCCTTGTACAGCTCGATGTGGGTCGGGGTATCCGAGGAGGGCTTGAGATCGCCCTCCACTTTGTTCCCCGCCAGATCCAGCACCACCATATCCGCTGCGGTCATGGTTTCGTAACTCACCCCGGAGGGCTTGATGACGATCAGGCCGCGCTCGCGGTCGATCCCCGAGACGTTGCCCCAGGTGAAGGTGACCAGCCCATATTTGGGCAGCAGCAAGTTGGCTTCGAGCACCTGTTGTTTGAGTGTTTCGAGCATATTACCTCAGTTTATACAGCAGATCGTTGACCCGCAATTCTTTTTCTAGTGCTTCAGTGGTGGTAGTCTCACCGAGATGAACAAACTCAATATCCATCATCTCAGCCCAGTCTTTGAGCATGGCAACGCTGGCATCGTAGGTCAATACAGTGTGATGGGCCCCGCCAGCGGTGATCCACTGCCGGATTCCCTCGCGCAGGTTGGGTTTAATCTTCCACATCACGCGCGCCACGGGCAGGTTGGGCATATCCATGATGGGTTTGACACATTCGATGTCCTGCACGATGAGGCGGAAATGATCGCCCATGTCGATAAGAGAAACCACGACTGCCGGGCCGGCATGCCCTTCGAAGACCAAGCGAGCCGGGGGTTCTTTGCCGCCGATGCCCAGCGGATGCACTTCGATGCGCGGTTTTTGCGCCGCGATCGAGGGACACACCTCAAGCATGTGCGCGCCCAGGGAATATTCACTGCCTTTTTTATAATGATACGTGTAATCTTCCATGAAGGCACTGCCGCCCGAAAGGCCCTGGGTCATCGACTTGATGATGTGCACCATCGCCGCCGTTTTCCAGTCACCTTCCGCGCCGTAGCCGTAGCCCTTTGCCATCAAATGCTGTGAAGCGATGCCGGGCAATTCTTCCATGCCCCACAGGTCCTCGAAGGTATTGGAATAAGCCGAGGCATGTTCGCGCTGCAACAGGCGTTCCATGGCAATTTCTTCTTTAGCCTGGTAGCGGACCGCATGTTCGTCTTCCGTTTTCAGCTCGTATTCTGCCTGATATTCCTTGACCTTGGCATCGACCTCGGCCTCGCTCACCTGATTGATCTCGTTGACCAGGTCCCCAACTGGCCAGGTATTGACCTGCCAGCCCAGCTTGATCTGAGCTTCGACCTTGTCCCCTTCGGTGACAGCCACCTGGCGCATGTTGTCGCCAAAGCGGATGACCGCAAGGTTCTGGCTGACCTGATAGCCCACAGCCGCGCGCATCCACTCGCCCAGTTCGTGCAGTACTTCTTCATCTTTCCAGTGACCGACTACCACTTTGCGGTGCAGGCGCAGGCGGGCACCGATGAAGCCGTGCTCGCGGTCGCCGTGAGCGGCCTGGTTAAGGTTCATGAAGTCCATGTCGATCTCTTCGTTGGGGATTTCGACGTTGTACTGGGTGGCGAAATGGCAGAAGGGTTTCTGCAAACGCGCCAGACCATTGATCCACATCTTGGAAGGCGAGAAAGTATGACACCAGGTCACAATCCCGGCGCACTGATCCGCGTAATTGGCTTCTTTGATGATCTGGGTCACTTCTTCGTTCGATTTAATCGTCCCTTTATAGATGAATTTGCAGGGG
>JAAZOQ010000158.1 GCA_012797695.1 Anaerolineaceae bacterium
CTATGCTCAGACGCCGGCGGATCAGCGGCCCTTGAAGGTTATTCAACTCATCCGCGAGATGCGCGATGAACTCTATGAGTTGTGCAAATTGCCGCGTACACTGAAAGAGGCCAACGTTGATCGGGCCAAGCTGCCGGATATTGCCGCCGCGGCTTTGAAAGATGGCGCGTCGATGTACAATGTGGAAGAGGTCGAGTACCAGGATGCTCTGGCGCTCATCGAAAAGGCCTACGAATAAGATAGAAAACCGGCTGACGATTTCGTCAGCCGGTTACATTTTCTTGGAACTACTTTTGCGGGTTCCATTGCATGGACCAGGCCCCGTCTAGGGTAAAGACGATGCGGTCGGCGGTAAAGGTGACCACTCCGGTCGGGACTCCCTCTGGGAAGGTGGTCTCGATTTTGATGGAGCCATTCTCGTTGGGGAAAAGGCTGCTGGAAGAGCCGATTCCATTCATTGAGCTGCTGCTTCCCTGGAAGAGAACTGCCTCGACATTCTTATCCGTTTTCAGATCGATGGCATACCCGGTTACGGTTTGTGCTTTCGTTGATGCGGTATCATCATGCCAGGCGCGTACAGACTCGACTGTGACGTCATGCCCTGCTAAGGAGAGTGTTTGCTGGATTGACCAGCTTTGATCGACGCCAGGCTGATCGCCGGCATCGAAGGAGAAAGTGTTGTTGGTGCTGACTTGCGCGGTCACGGTGGCAGACTGGAACTGGATCGTCAAAGGTGCGGCAAAATCACCTTTTGCTATTTTGAAGGCAAATGTTCCCGAACCATTGACGTCGTTATCCGCTGGTTCTATAGCAATGGTTTTACCGTTGGCGTCGCTGACCCGAATGCTATCAAAATGAATCAGGATGTCTTTCCAGTCAGGGTTGGTGCTGCTGGCATGCCCGGCGATGACGTAGCTGTCATCAGTTTCTGCGATCCGATCGATGCTGAATTGCACCTGAGCGGCTTCGGCAGATTCAGAAGAGGCCGTCGAAGCGGAAATATTGACTTCTTCCCCTTCGGTGACTGGTGCCAGGGTGACCCCTGCCGGCAAAGCACCGAGGGAAAGGGCAACGTTCCAGCTTTGCGGGCCCTGACAGTCGGGAGTTTGAGCGGCGACAACCAGTGAAAAGCTCTTGACTCCTTCTGACAATGGCTGGTAATAGATCTGAGCTGTCGTTCCATCGATTCCTCCGCCGATGGGCAATCGAGTCTTGCCGTTTGGGAGTTGCAGCGTATTGTTGTCGTACACGCAGGCATTTGTGCCCTGGGTGAGGTTGCTGAAGTGATAGCTGACGACCACCTGATTTTTATCAGCCACGATTTGATCGACAGTCAGGGTAATTCCATCTTGTTCACTCGTAACAGGCTGGCTGAGATAGAGGGTAGATTCATCATTCTCGACGAAACCTGACCCTGGCAGATACCCCAGCAATTGACTGAAAGCGGTAACTACTTTTTGCGGCCCGACGATCACGATCACCAGTGCGAGCAAAGCCAGCGCCAGAGAAGCAGTCTGGAAGGGTTTGGTAAACCAGCTTCGGGATTTTTTTCGTTGGATTTCTTTCTTCTGGGTCATCTGCTGCCACAGCTCTTCTGAAAATTCATGAGCAGGTTCAACACTTTTTGCAGCAGCTTTAATTTTCTCCTCGATTGGCATATTCGAAGGGTTAGTCATGGTTAACCTCCATTTGTAATCTTTCTACAATTCGCGAAACTGCTTTTCGGACGGAATCTTCTTTGCGGTGCAGTAAAGAACCGATTTCCCGATAGTTCAACTCGGCTACGAAACGCAGCCTGATCAACTCTTGCTCGGCAGGGGATAGCTGGTGGATCAGTTCGAACACCTGCCGCAGTTCGTCTCCACGCGCAGTCTGGTCGAAAAGATCCATCCCATCTGCCAGGGGTTCCGCTGCCAAAAGAGCGACTTCACGATCTCTTTTGCGATAGAAGTCAATGGCTCGCGCTCTGGCGATGGCAAATAACCAGGCAGAGAAGCAGCCATGATTATGGTAACGAGGCAGATCTTCGTAAACTCTCAGGAAAACCTGTGAGGTAAGATCTTCGGCATCCTTTTCATTCCCAACTCTGAAGTAGAAATAGCGGTAAACGGGATTCAACCATTTCTGATACAGCGGTTTGAAATTCGCCGGGGTTGCCTGAGCTGCTTCAACCAGTCGCGCGTCTTCATCGATTGGAGACACTGTCTCTAGATTGATTGTGTCGGCTTTGAACATCCGAGCTCCTTTCTTTTGTCTTTGAAGGTGCATCTTCATAAGATATAACCGTGGTTGATCCCAAAAGCGGACAGATTAATGGGGGATTCGATAAAAAACTGTCCGTTTTCAGGACAGTTTCTTGTGCAATTGCAGTTTTCGCGTAATTCCCCAGGCGCCGAGAAGAAGGAGCAGGTCCCCAGCGTCGAACAGGATGAAGCGGGTCACGCTGCTGCTCAGGAGTACATGCCCTTCCGGCAGCAGGCACCATAAGATCGTTTCGCCGATGACCCCGATGGCCTGCATCCCGATGGCTTCGAGCAGCGAGACCCGGTGGCGAATGGGATCGCTGAGTGCTACCAGATAAGGAATGTTCCACATCACGAAGAGCAGCCCTACGCCCTGGATCATTGCCTCTCCAGCGGCTCCTCCCAGTTCGAACCCTGGCGCGTAATCCGCGGGGTGCAGCAGGAACAATACCGCTGCCTGCAGGTTAAGAAAGACGACCACCGCGATCAGCCCTTTGCTGATCCAGTAGGCGGTCGCGGGACGATCAGAATTTTTTGGAGATACGGAATTAGTGGTCATGGTTCCTCGCAAAAAAGAGATATCGCTTATCAAGCGATATCTCTTATTATAGCGGTGCTCAAAATGGCTTGTATTCTCTACCAGGTATGGATGATCTCGGGATGCTCGAAAATATCATCCAGTTTGCGTAAGAAGGGGATCATGGCATCGAAGTCGATGGCGCGGTGGTCAAAGGCCATGCACATGGGCAGGGTATTGCGGATGCCGATTTCTTTTTCTCCTTTGACATTGGTAAAGACCCCGGGTTTTTCTTGCATTGCCCCCAACCCAACAGCAAAGATCTGTGGGGGCACGATTTCGAGCAATGCAAAATTACCTCTTTGCTCTTTGTAAAGAGAGCCGATGTTCGAGATGGTCACGGTTCCGCTGGTAAGATCATCGCCTACCAGGCGATCTTTGGCCGGGATGGCATAGTAGGTTTGTTTGGCCAGGCCTTTCAAATGCTGGTTGAGCCGGCGCAGATTGGCAAAGATGCGGCGAAAGACCTCCAGATTGCCTTTCTTCAATTCATTGACTGTATTGGTAACCACGGCTTGATGGATCAATTCGTCGATGTTGGTGCGCTCGATGCGTTCTCCCAGTTCAAGCACAGCTTGATTGAGCTCATGCAGGCTGAGATTCTCGGTGTGATTCAGGGTGGGGGTGATCATACGTCCGTCCGTCAGCTTCCACGGAATACTGACGTTGATGGCTTCGCTGAGCATGATCTTCCCTCGTGCTCGCGGTAAATCATAATCGATCCACGCATTCAGGGTTGGGTCTGCCTTTAATCCTTCGATGATGACTTTGACCAGAATGGTGTTGATGGAAAGTCGGGTTCCTGCAGAGGCGTATTCGGCGGCCAGCTTTTTGAACTCATTTGAGAAATCGGTGACGTCTGGCTCATAAAGATAAGAAATGTGCGGAACGTTTTGCCACGACAGTGAGGTCATGTGCGCGACCATTTGCCGCTGAATGTCGAAGGGCTTGGTCGAGGAAGAAGGAAGTGCGAATTCGGTCATTTTGGCTCTTTATGCAAAAATACCAGTAAACGGGTCAGACTTTTACCAGACCAGCCCGGCGAAAGGAGTGAAACCGTAGGCCCACAGCACGGCAATCGAGATCAAGCCGGACATGGTGGCGCCAACGACGGTTTGCCAGAAGCTGTGCCCCTTGGCGGCCAGTCGGGCCCAGGTAACCAGCGGCAGCAGCAGGAGCAGCGGAGTAGCCCATATGCCAAAGATGTAGATCATTGAGGCAACTGGCCCCGAGACGCCGGCAGCGTGTCCGCTGGCTTTATAGTGCATCAGCAGATTGATGACGATCAAGCCCAGGGTGACGAAGGTATAAGTGGCGGCTGTGGCCGTGAAGATGCGCGGGGCGTGGGTGAGTGCCAGCACCAGCCAGCCGACCGGGTAACTCACCAGCATAAAAATGAAGCTGACCACGCGTTGGCGGTGGAAGGTCTGTTCACGATTTTCGTCCTTCTTGGGGATGAAAAAGAAAAGACTGCCCAAAGGAATAATGCACAGGAATAACATGGCCCACACGTAACCACTGAGGGCATTGGCCTCATTCGCTGGGAGACGGAAATAAAGGTAAGTCACCAGCGCGCCTGAAAGAACGGGCACGTTAAGCAATTGAGAAAGTACCTGTCCCACGATTCCACGAACTTTAAGTTGTTTTTCAGTCATTTTGTTTCTCCGTAATGAGTTGCTGCTAGTTTAGTCCTGCTACTTGCAATTTGCATGTGCCTTTTGGCATAGCATAGCCACTGAATTTTGGGGCAGGGATATGACCTGACCCCATGAATAAGTACGAAAGGTCAAAAAAAGACAAAAAAGATTGTGAAAGAAGAGAGAATTACGTCTTTTTTATCTCAATCCATTGAATTTGTTTGATTTTTTGCTATAATTTAACTGGTCAGACCTCTTACCAATAAACTGAATATCTTCAAGGAGTGGCATCATGGAACAATGGGACACCCCGTTGAAACCTGCTGAGTTAGCCGAAAACCGTTTGGTCGAAGCGATCCTGGATGGAACATTTCCGGTCAATTCTTATTTGCCGGCAGAACGCGACCTGGCCGAGCGTCTGGGTGTGACGCGCCCGACCCTGCGCGAGGTCTTGCAGCGTCTTTCCCGTGATGGTTGGCTCGAGATTCACCACGGCAAGCCTACTCGTGTCCGTGACTACTGGCAGGAGGGCAATCTGACCATCCTGGCCCACATTGCCAGGGCACAGACGCATGTCTATCCCGATTTTGTTTCTGATCTGCTGCAGATTCGTTTGTTGATGGCGCCGGCTTACACCCGTCAGGCTTTTGAGAATCATTTGCCCGAGGTGACGACTTTTCTGGAATCTTTGCAAGATTTACCAGATGAAGAAGCGGCTTTCTCCCGCAACGATCTTGAGTTGCATCTTCATTTCACCCGTCTTTCGGGGAATCCAATTTTCACCCTTATTTTCAATGGTTTTGGGGATCTCTATGCCAAGATGGCACAGCTTTATTTCGCTAATCCTGAGGCGCGTCGGTATTCCCATGCCTTTTATGCGGATTTACTCGC
>JAAZOQ010000159.1 GCA_012797695.1 Anaerolineaceae bacterium
GAGATATGAGGAATCCAGTTCTGAGGTGAATAATGCTGTTTGCAGCCTTCCGCATAAGGGGTCAATTCCCGCCACAGACGTTCGTGCATTTCCAGCAGCAAACGAGTCTTTACAATAATGATGAACAAGATGCGATGATCGTTGGCAAAGACACCCAATCCAGAGGTTGTGATCTGGAAAGGGGTAAACTCCAGTGCCAGTTGAGTTAATTTCTCGCGTACCTCAGGCAAACGATAATTTTCAGCCGTCTGCCACGAAAAATGGGGAACCGCTTCCGATGAAAAACCGGAAGCATTGCAAATCCCAGCCAGTTGCTGCCAGGGACCGTTGACGTCAGTTTCAAAAAGGGAAGCGATGGAATACAATGATCTCTCCTACCTGAACAGATCATGTTCTTTCGCGCGGATCAACTCCTTCAATTCTCCCTCGCGCAGTTCATAGGGAAACCCGCGGACAAAGATCACCGGTGTTTTCTCGGCAGCTTGCCCCATCAACAAAGAGGCACCCGCAGCCAATTCATCTGCTGCAGCCACCTGAGTGATCTTCAAATGAAAGCCAAACAAATCTTCTGTCCCGCGCAGATCAACCAGCCCCGGCAAACCCGAAAGCCCAATCGAAGTTCCAACCGTACCATTGCGCCACGCACGTCCGTGAGAATCGATGATCAAGACTCCCAACCGGCATTGGAATCGTTCTTCCAGTTCCTGGCGAATTACTGCCGCGGAATGATCCGGATCTTTGGGCAGCAGCAATACCCAATCCGCTTCATTGCCCCATTCTCCATGTACGTTGGAATGATCGATCCCGGCATTGGCACTGATGAAACCACATTTGTGCTCAACGATCAGCGTATTGGGTGCAGTGCGCACAACGCAGTTGCTCTCCTGCAAGACCAGCTCAACCATGCGGGCATCTTTGCCCGTTACCTCAGCCAGATGCAGTGCCTCGATAGAGGGATGCACCGTGGTCAAGTTCACCATCCGACCTTCGGCCTTTGAGACAATTTTTTGCGCCACCACAAAGATGTCACCGTTTTGGGGAACGATCTTTTGCGCCAGGGTTTTTTCAGCGATGATCCCACTCAGGTCATCGCCAGAATGAATCAAAGGAATATCTTCTATTGTTGTTAATGAGAGATTCATAAGAATACCAGTATCAATCGTTAATGCCGGTGATCTTGATTCCGGCGGCTTTTCCTTCAAATTGCTTATTCAGGCCAATCAAAATCGAGGTCATTCCCTCGACCACCACCGCATTCTCGATCACCCCGCCATCCCAGCCCAGCATTCCCGCTTTCCGGACTAGGTCAATGACAACTTGACGGTTTGCCTTGCCAGTACCGCAAACCAGCACATCACAATCCACCTCTTCATCATTCAGCAGGCGTTCATAAGAGATATTCTGAAAAGCAGCCACTACGGAAGTCTGTTCGCCCAGGTAATTCTGGGCCTCTTGAGCTGCGCTGCCCGCCGCAGGCATTTGCACTTTCGCCACCTTGGGCGGTACCAGTGGAACGGTCACGTTGATCAAAATTTTGCCCGTCAAATGAGCCTTGACTGATTCAAGCATACTCATCTGCGCGGAATAAGGTACTGTCAAGACTGCCAGGTCGCACCAGGCAGCCGCATCGGGGTTCACCATCGCATTCACCTGCTGCTGACCAAGCTTTTCATTTAATTCAGCGGCAGCCTGCTCTGCTTTCTCCAAGGCGCGCGAGCCTATCGTAACCTCGTAACCTGCTTTCGCCCAACGATAAGCCAAGCCCTTCCCCTCTTTGCCAGTTCCGCCTAATACCGCTATTTTCTTCACTTCTTGGAGAGCTTCTTCTGCCATAGTTCCTCTTTAGAATTGTTGTTGATATCTTTTCCAGGTCGCTTGAGCTGCCGACATTGCCCGCTGAGCAATCTGCTTTTCGTCCAGCGTGAGTAACTCGCGGTCACGCATCAGCCACTTACCAGCGACCATAGTCCCGGTGATCATTGAATCACGAAAACCAAACTGAATATGCCAGGGCAAATTCCCTGCCGTAAGCGGTGTAAACGGAAGATAATCCACCAGGATCAAATCCGCCTGGGCGCCTTCCTCAATAATTCCGATCTGACCCTCTTCGGCAAAGAAATGAGAGGCCAAAGCCGCATTATTCTGAAAAGCAATCTCTGCCAGACTGGCCCCGTTCATCCGCTGCGGATCCTTGTTCCACAATTTGTGCGCCAGATAAGCTGCCTGATACTCGTCCAGCATGGCATTGGAAAAACCATCGTTGCCGAGACACACTTTTACACCCATGCGCAAAGCAGAGTCGATGTCAGCCAACCCCACAGCATTATTCATATTCGAACGAGGTTGGTGGCTTAACCAGGTTTCGGTTTCAGCCAACAGAGAAACCTCTTTCATATCCATGTGCACCCCGTGAGCAATAATCGAGTGATTCCCCAGCATGGCATGTTTTTGTAAGCGATCGATTACACGCAGCCCAGTCTTGTTAAGCGAATCATATTCATCGACCTCATGCTCCGCCACATGGATGTGAAAACCTGTATCTGAATCTACAGCGGCACGGCTTTTCTCAAGAGTCTCTTCTGAAAGAGTTAAGCTGGCATGCAAGCCAAAGGTGGCCTTCACCCTGCCTTCGAAACCACCTTGTCGGGCTTTCTGAACCATGCGGATGTTTTCACGAATACCGCGTTCCGCTTTTTCCACTCCACCACGATCCGTTACCTCATAGCACACCACCCCACGCAGACCACTTTCAAGAAGGCAGTCAGCAATGACATCCAGCGATCCATCAATAAAATTGGGGGAAGCGTGGTGATCGAACAAAGTAGTCGTCCCGTGTCTGATCGCATCGATCAGGCACACCAGCGTGGAATACTTCACGGCCTCTTCATCCAGAGACTGATCCAGCGGCCACCAGATTTTTTGCAGAATCTGCAGAAAATCCAGCGGGGGATCTCCCATCAGGGCCATTCCACGTGAAAAAGCGCCATAGAAATGGGTGTGAGCGCAGATCATTCCAGGCATCACCCATTGTCCGTGGACATCCACGCGCTCTTCCTCAGGATAATCTTGAATCAACTGGATTTCAGACCCGACGCGGACAATTTTCTGCCCTTTAATTAAAATCGCCTGGTTTTCCAGAATTTGATTCGGGGTCTGCCAGGTGATAATCTTGCAATTAATGATCAGCATTTTTCCTGCCTGAGTGAAAGAATACCTGCACAGGTATTGTAGCATAAACCCCAATACAGTCCAAAACCCGCTGTTGTAGCTCCTCACCCACCAACCCTTTTTTTGTATCCCCTGCCTTGAGCAGCCAAAATTTGCTTAATGATTTAAATCGCATATAATCAAATCATTAAGAACAGGAGCCTCTACTGTGGATAATCGTCAAACTTCCCTTCAATTTGCCTCAGAAAATCAAAGTTATTTCTTAAACGGGTTGGATCAATTTGTAAGCATTCCCTCTATTTCAACCGACCCGGAACATGCAAAAGATATTCAAAAAGCCGCCCAGATGCTGGCGGATAAACTCACCAGCCTCGGGATTGAAAAAGTCACTCTTCATCCCACAAAATTGCATCCCATCGTCACAGGTGAATATTTGCACGCCGGCGCTTCTCAACCCACCGTGCTGATCTATGGACATTATGACGTGCAGCCAGTGGACCCGATCGAACTCTGGGACCGCGATCCTTTTTCTCCAGCCACTCAGGGCGAAAATCATTTTGCCCGCGGCGTTTCGGATATGAAGGGCCAGGTCTGGGCAACACTCAGCGCCATTGAAGCGATCATGAAGACAGGCGACTTCCCCGTCAATCTGAAATTCGTTTTTGAAGGCGAAGAAGAAATCGGTTCGCTGCATTTTGCTGAATTTGTTCAGGCGCATAAGGACCTGCTTAAAGCCGATGTCTGTTTCAACCCCGATGCCGGCATGATCAATGCGCAAACGCCCTCGATCATTTTCGGGTTACGCGGTCTGGCATATTTCGAGCTGCGTGTTTACGGGCCAGCGCATGATCTGCACTCCGGCTCTTTCGGGGGGGTTGTCCACAACCCGGCTCAAGTGCTGGCTGATTGCATTTCTGGAATGCACGATGCCAAAGGACGGGTCACCTTACCCGGTTTTTACGACAGCGTTTTACCCCTATCTGATAAAGAACGGGCTGAACTGGCCAGGTTGAATATCACCGATGAGGTTTTCTTGAAACAGACTTCTGTGCCTGCTCTGTGGGGAGAAGAAGGCTATACCAGCGTAGAACGTGAAGGCGCCCGCCCCACCCTTGAAATCAACGGCATGCTTTCTGGCTTTACCGGCGAAGGCTCCAAAACCATTATTCCGGCCTGGGCCATGGCGAAAATTTCTTGCCGGCTGGTTCCCAATCAGGATCCCCAGGAAGTTCTTGAACAACTTAAAGCTTAC
>JAAZOQ010000160.1 GCA_012797695.1 Anaerolineaceae bacterium
AGTTAATCCCAACCCACGCAGGGATTCATCCACGCTATTTTGCTGAAAAAGAGACTCTGCCCCCACGAAAAAAGATTGCCCTGCGCCGCAGGTCGCCAGGTACAGCATATCCCGTTTGACCACTGCTACCTGTAAATGGACTACGACCTGCCCATTCTGGTGATCTGGGCGGGAATTGCGTTCGAAGAGATCGGCATTGACTGCTTCGATCAATTCGCGCATTCCAGCGGTTACCGTTCCCGGGTTCTTATAGAATAGCGCTGTTTTTTGTTCCATCCAGCTATGCAGACGATCCGGCGTGATGGTAGTTTGCCCTGATAGCGTAAAATAAACGATCAGCAGGTTATTCTCGCGGCCGCGGGCGACCTTACTCCCGGCAGGAACCACAATCAGCCCGGGGTCTTGCGAATTTTCGCTTGGATAGGAATAAATATTCAGATCAAACACAGCACAGCCATCCCTGTTCGTGATTTGCCTTTAGATTATACAACCAATGGTTTAACCACTGGCTTACCCTTATGGATACAAGAATCGCGCCATTTTGCCGAACCAGACCGTTATCGTCTATAATCAAGCCATCAGAAACTCACAGGTGGAGACTATGGCATCTAATTCAAATTCGTTCTTTTTAGGCAAAGCCGTTGATCCGAAAAGCGGAGCCCCAACTGCCGAGCAGATTTTGCTCGACCCAACCAATCTGATGACTCACGCTTTCGTTACCGGCATGACCGGCTCAGGCAAGACCGGTTTGTGCATCGGCTTACTCGAAGAAGCCGCATTACACGACATTCCTGCGATTATTATCGACCCCAAAGGTGATCTCACCAACCTGCTGCTGCACTTTCCAGAATTACGCCCGGCAGATTTTGAGCCCTGGGTTGATCCAGATGTGGCCCGAACAGACGGGAAATCTGTTCCCGATGAAGCCGCGGCCATCGCCGAAAAGTGGAAAAAGGGGTTGAGCGATTGGGGCCTCGGCACCGAACAGTTGGCCGCACTGCAAAAGAAAGTGGATTTTGCAATTTACACTCCCGGGTCCAGCTCGGGGCTGCCAGTAAATATCCTTTCTTCCTTCGAAGCCCCAGCGGTCGATTGGGAAGAAAACGCTGAGAGTTTGCGCGAACGCATTTCAAGCACCATTACCGCCCTGCTTGGGCTGGTTGGTATGACGGATATTGATCCGTTACGTTCGCGCGAACATATCTTGCTGGCCAATCTGGTCGAAAACGCCTGGAGTAAGAAACAATCTCTGACCCTGACTGACCTGATCCTGCAAGTTCAAAATCCGCCGATGGATCGCCTGGGTGCTTTCCCGATGGATTCCTTCTTCCCCGAAAAGGACCGCTTCTCCCTGGCAATGCTGCTCAATAACTTTTTGGCTTCGCCTTCCTTCCAGGTGTGGCAAAGCGGACAAACCCTCGATATTCAATCGCTTCTCTATCTGCCCAATGGCAAACCGCGCCATTCGATTTTTTACATTGCCCATCTGAGCGAAAATGAACGCATGTTCTTCGTTACCCTGCTTTTTGCCGCCATTGAGACCTGGATGCGCGCCCAACGCGGCACCAACAGTTTGCGTGCACTGATCTATTTCGACGAGATCATGGGCTACCTGCCGCCCGTCGCCAACCCGCCTTCGAAAACAATCATGCTGCGCATGCTCAAACAGGCCCGCGCTTTTGGGGTTGGTCTCGTGCTGGCAACCCAGAATCCGGTGGATGAGGATTACAAGGCTCTTTCCAATACCGGCACCTGGATGATCGGCCGTCTGCAAACCGACCAGGATAAGCAGCGTTTGCTCGAAGGCCTGTCTTCGGCCAGTGGGGCCATCAATGTCGCTGAATATGACAAAATGATCTCTGGGCTGCAGAAGCGCGTCTTTCTGTGGCACAGCGTCTACCGTTCTGCCCCCACTCTTTTCACTACGCGCTGGGACTTGAATTACCTGGCCGGCCCATTGACTCGAAATCAAATTCCGGCTTTGAATGCCCTGGTGGGGGCCAAACTGACTGTTGCCTCTGCCCAATCATCTTCCCCTGACACTCCAACGACTCCGACCGTTCCTGTACCCAATACTCAGCCGGCCAGGTCAGGCAGCGCTGGCGATATCGTCAATTCTCGTCCCGCCATTCTGGGCAATGTTTCGGAATACTTCTTCCCCATCTCTTTGACAGCCAATGAAGCAGTCAGCGCCGCCAATCAGCCAGTGACAGTCACTACGGCCGATCTGGTGTATCGCCCCGCCGTGCTGGCCCAGGCAGAGGTACGCTATACCTCCCGACAATACAACATTGACACCTCCCGCAAAGTAGCTGCTGTGGTCGAAGACCCTGGCAGTGGTCTGCTTCACTGGGAAGACATGACCTTGCCCGCGATTGACCCCCAAAAGCTCTCAGCCCAACCCCAATCTGGTGCGGCTTACCATGTCGTCCCCGGCTGGTTGAATGACAAAACCAAACTGAGTGATATCAGCAAAGATTTTCTGGATTGGATCTATCGTTCGTGCACGCTTAAGGTCAAGGCCAACAGCCTGCTCAAACTATATGCTGGCCCTGAAGTTACAGACACTGCCTTCCAACAGCAATGCCAGCAAGCTGTCGCCGCAGCCATGCAGGCCGAGCTCGACAAGATCAACCAGACCTACTCGACCAAAATCCTGACTCTGCAGAACAAGATCGAAGCGCAGGAAATGGATGTCAAGACTGCCGAGAATTCTGTCAATCAGCGTACTCTCGAAGAAGTTGCC
>JAAZOQ010000161.1 GCA_012797695.1 Anaerolineaceae bacterium
CCCGGCACGAGAATGCGGCGAAACTCGCTCAGCACCTCTGTCCAATCCTTTAGATAATGCAGCGTCAGTGACGAAAGGACGACGTCGAAGGAGGCGTCGGCGAGGTCATCCAGCGGTAGGTTGAGATCGGCCTGCAGGATGCGGGCGAGTTCCCCGACGCGTCGGTGGGTTCGCTCCACCATGTTGGGGCTGAGGTCGACAGCGGTGACCTGTGCTCCGTGATCGAGCAGCCAGGCGGTGTACCAGCCGGCCGCGCAGCCGGCATCCAGCACCCGTTTGCCTTTGACTTCGGGCAATAATGCCAGTGTGCCCGGACGCTCGTAATAAGCGTTGAAGGGTTTGCTATCGACATAGCTGAAGTAATAATCTGCCATTTGCTGGTAGGAATCCAGCGAAACAGAATCTGGATGGATCTTCATAAGAGGGCTTCTTTCTGCTTACTCGGCGCGGCAAATTCTGCCGGAATATGGGGAATCCGCGCTGGGGGCGGCGACCTCGCTGAGTGCTCCGGAGCGGATCATGGATTGCAGTCTCAGGTACAGCCAGCGGTCGTTGGCCCCGGCGATCTGGTTCAACACTCTGCCGATTACTTGAGCAACGCTGACTTCCTCCGCAGCCGGGAGATGGGCGCGCAGGGCAAAATCGTAGAAATCCGCCGGTACGCTGGTGACGCTGCCGTTCAGAACGACGCGCAGTGGGGCGTTTTCTCGGCCAAGTTTCTCCCACAGCTCGGCATAGAGGCTGCGCTGCGTCGGTTCCAGGGGGGTCTCATATTTCAGCAGCGCCGGCAATTCTGTTGGGGCGATCTCGCCGACCCCATGTACCTCGACCAGACGATCTTGCCGTTCGATCCACTCAGGCACCCACACGACGGAAAACAAACAGGGAGAATCTTTCAGCCAGTGACACAGAAAGTACAACCCGCAGACTTCCATTGGATTGCCGGCGCGGACCCACACCCGCACGGGTTCCGCTGTGACACTGGCGGTCTCGAGATGGGTGATGGTGGCCAGGTTACCCTGCCAGATTGCCTCCGCCACCCCGGGAAAATCGGCAAAGAGGGAGGCGAGCGCCGTCTGGCGCAGCTCCAAACTGGCTGCGAGAGGAGCGATTTCTCCAATCTCGGCATACAGTGATAGCGCCAGTACCGTATGTGGCTGGTTGGTGATCAGCCCCTGATGCTGGGCTGCCTTTAACGCGCCGGCGGCGCTTTCTCCAAAGGCAAGATCGATCATTACGAGATCCTTTCACTGGCGAAGGCTGGTGAATTGCCCAGCATTCTATTCTGCTTTGTACTCAGCGATCAACCGGGCGGCCCAGGTAAACAGCAGTGCAGAAAGCCGGTCGAACTCGTTCTTGGCGAGTTGAGGCTGCTGTTTGAGTCGGACCCCAGTCTGCAGGATCTCCCGCTCCTGCGGGGCCAGCAGCGGTATCAGTTCCGCTTTATGCCTTACGTAGGTGCCCGTCTGCAGCGTATTGACCGCCTGTATGGTGAAGGCGGCGGTCTTATACAGGCCGATCAAGGTTTGGACGTCTTTTTCATGGACGATATTGTGCCCGCAGGCGTGGTAGAGATTACAGGCACCGATGCGCACCGCGCGGCGAATGTCTTCTTGCGTGATCTGCGGCAGCACAAAGTCGATGCTGCCGAAGAGGGGCGTGGTGTCGTAATAGAATTGAAAGAGGTCGGAGCGTTCCCAATTGATCAGTTCCTGCCGGCCCGAAATAAAGCCGCACGCTTGCTCCCGGTGAGGGAGCGTATCCAGCAGGGCACTGTAGGCTTGGAGATCCGCTGGCTCGACCCGGTCGAGGATGACCACAGCATCGATGTCGCTGTTTTCGGTCGCTTCGCCGCGGCCGTAACTGCCCTGCAGTCCGACGAATTGCAGCCGGGCTCCAAATTGTGATTTCAGCTTTTCCAGATGGGCTTGCATCCAGGTGTCGATATCCAGAACCATGCTTCACTCGCTTTCTTACTTTCGGTAATCCTTCCTGATGAAAGGTTCTTCAATGGTTTCTGCGGTCAGTAATGTATATTTCTGCGGATGGCGGTAGGCGTTGCCATGTACTTCGCTTTTTCTATACTCCCGGATCTCGTCCATTGGGAAGTCGGCCAGATAGATCCCTTCCCGTTCCCCGGCTTCGACGATCAGGGTGTCCCTTGACCCGGGTTCGCAGGCCCGGTAGGCCATTCCGTCGAAGGCAGTCGAATGACCGTTGCAGTCTGGCTGCCCCAGGGGATAGTTTACGGTGGCGATGCCCAGCATGTTTTCATAGGCACGGGCGCGCAGTTGAGAAAGGCGGTTGATTTCCATGGGGCAGGCATTGGGTACCAGAATGATCTCGGCCCCTTTCAGCATCAGTATGCGGGCGCTTTCCGGAAATTCGCGGTCGTAGCCGATCATGGCTCCGATCCTGACGCTTCCCTGCACCGTATCCAGATCGGCAATGGAGAAGTCATCTCCCGCAGTCAGCCGGCACTCTTCACTGAAATCACAGGTGTGGACCTTGGCATAAGTGAGTATCCTTTTGCCGAAGCGATCAAAGACGCACAGGGTGTTTCGAGGCGAGGGGGCATACCTTTCCAGAAAGGTGATGCAAATGGCCATATCAAGAGACTCCGCCAGTTGGCCAAAGGAGTTGACGAATTCGCTGTCCGCGGGCACGGCTTTGGCTTCCAGATCAGCCGCGGCTTCAGGGATGGTGTAGCCAGTACTCCACATTTCAGGGAACAGGGCAATGTCTGCCCCCATCTCTTTTGCTCTTTTAAGGTTGACAATACCTTTATGCAGATTCCCTTCCAGAGTGTTCTCCGGTAGGAGCTGCAGTAAAGCAACTTTCAGACTTTTCATGGTGGCTCCTGGCGTTGCTCGAACGAGTTTTTTGAATTCCTAGGTACGCTCCAGCAGGCAGATGCACTCGATGTGATAAGTCTGCGGGAATTGATCGAAGGGAGTGACCTTCTGCAGCGTGTAGCCGGATTCAGTCAGCCGTTTTACGTCGCGGGCCAGGGTAGCCGGGTCACACGAGACGTAGATGATGCGCGGTGGGGCCTGATGGATCAGGGCTTCGGTCACGCGGCGATCCAGACCGGCACGCGGTGGGTCGATGACCACCAGATCCGGCGGCACGTCGAGGGCTGGCAAGACCTGCTCGACCGCGCCGACATAAAGTTCTACGTTATCGAATTCCTCCAGATTGACCGCAAAATCATCGCAGGAGGAATCAGAAAGCTCGATGCCGATAAGACGCTGCGCGTACTGAGCCAGAAAGGCCGAAAAGAGGCCAACCCCGCAGTAGGCGTCAATGACGGTTTTGCCGCTCAGATCGCCAGCCAGATGCAGCACCTGTTCGACCATTTTCCCGGCCTGAGCGAGATTGGCCTGAAAGAAAGATTTCACCGATACCTTGAACGTACGGCCGTTGACCTCCATCAGAATGAATTCATCCCCTGAGAGGACGGTCTGCCCGTCCAGGGAGGTATAAACCACTGAGATGGGGAAGTCTACCGAAAACTCGGGCGGCTGCGCGGCAGAGGATTCCAGACCAAGCAAAATGTCGCCTTCTTCGCCTTCGCGCAGCACGGCCCGCTCGATGCCGCTGTCGGCGGCAAAATCGAGCTGCGGCCACAACTCGTTGATGCCGGTCTGGGGCAGGTAGCATTCACTGATCTCGACCAGATCGCGTGACCCGGCACGCTGAAAGCTGCATTTGCCGGCCGGAGAAAGGTTAAACTGGACCGTGTTGCGGTAATTCCAGGGAGAAGGCGCGGGTACCACCGGCTCCACCGGGAAATCGGCGAATCCGCCCAGACGTCTGAGCTGGTCTTTGACGATACTTTGCTTGAGCAGGAGCTGGTCAGGATAGGAAAGATTTTGATAGCTGCAGCCGCCGCATTGTCCAAAATGGCGGCAGCGTGGGCTGATCCGCTGCGGAGAGGGCTGGAGCACTTCGAGCAAACGAGCGCGGGCGAAGTTTGTTTTCTCTTCGAGCAGACGTACTTTGACGGTTTCCCCTGGCAGGGCAAAGGGGACGAAGACGGCGCGGCCATCAGGCAGACGCCCCAGAGCATCGCCGCCGAAGGTCATGCCCGTGATATCCACGGTAAACTCTTTTTCCATACGCGCACTCCAACTCTGCAAGATGCTCTCATTTTACCTTAGTCAGTTGTGAAATTCGTGCTCTGGAAATCTGGATTAAAATTAAATATCAATGGTATAATTTGCCCGCTCGATCATAAAGGTCGATGGAGAGGTAGCGCAGTTGGCCTAACGCGCCCGCTTGGAGAGCGGGTATACCGCAAGGTATCGTGGGTTCGAATCCCACCCTCTCCGCTGATGGTTCAACGGACAGCAGATTAATTCTGCTGTTTCTGTTTTAATGGGCAATCTCAGGGCAAGTTCTGGATCTTTTCATATATGCGTCTGAATCAGAGTCTGGTAGCCTAAAAAAAAATATTAAAACGAATGACAGGCCTGGGGGGGACAAGCCTGTCATTCTTCAGGGAGGGATATCCACCTTGCGATGGATGACACCATATCCATACCATTAAGTAGTGTCTAGAAGATAATATACACCTTAATTGTCATAATTGTATTAAAAATATATTAGGATTTATTTCTCCGGTTTATGCTTCTTTTGCGAAAAGATTTCCAGCCATTCGTCCACTTCGGCGCTGCTGAGCCGACGTTCGCTGCCGGTTTCCGAGTGCGGCTCGGGTTGCAGCAGGGTCTGCGTCAGCTCACGGGCAAATTGCTCAGAAGAGATCACGGCAGCCCCAAGGTTGTGAGATTGGTTTTGCACATAGTGATCAGAGCTGATCAGGGTGTAATTGCGGCTGTCACGGCCTTTTTGCATAAAGAAATCGATGATGGCTCGATCCGCGCTGCTCGATTTGGAAATGACATGGATGTGCACGGCCCCGCCTTTGGCGGGCTGAGCAAAGCCGGGCAAGCCTCCATCGAAAAAAAGCTCAGCACGAGTCCGTTTGCGGCGGCAATATTCACGGATCATCTCAGCCAGGCGCGGTTCATCATCCAGATCGCTCAAGTGCAGCCCGGGAATTTTAGGAATGAGATTGTGCCCGTCGATGACCAGAATCATGCAGAAATCGCCTTTCCTTTGCCCCCATTGTACTTTTATTCTATACTTGAAGCCAGAACGAGGAAAAAAATGAAACGACTTTGGCCCTTTCTGATATTGAACGTCGCTGTCTCCGCTGCGACTGTGCTGATCGTGCTGGCGATCTGGAGCAGTGCGCATCCATGCGTCAGCAGCGCCCGCGTGAATGCCGTGGCCCCGGGAATCGTGGCGACGCAAGCCCCCACGGCTACTCTGCCGCCCCAAGAGGAGTCACTGTTTGAAATTCAGGCGGTGATCGGTGCTGGGGATATTCAGAATGAACACATCCAGATTCAGTATTTGGGCAGTGAGCCCCTGAGCCTGCAGGGATGGCAGATCACTGATGGTAAGAAACATACTTATACCTTTGATAATTTTGTTATCTATAAAAAGGGAGCCTTCGATCTCTATACCCGCAGCGGCTATGACACCACCATCGAACTGTATATGGGCTTTACTCAGGCGCTCTGGCAGGATGCCCAGACAATCACGTTGCTCGATTCTTCTGGGGTCACGCGGCTCAGTTATTCCCTGACAAGATGATCTTAAAAGCCAGAACAACCTGCCTGGATTCGGGTAAAATGAAGGCGAGTTGAATTGCAATGAAAGAAAGGACAGCGTATGACCCAGGCACTTTATCGTAAATGGCGTCCCCGTAAGTGGGATCAGGTAGTGGGGCAGGAGCACATCGTGCAAACCCTGCGGAATGCTATCGCCACCGATCGAGTGGGTCATGCCTACCTGTTTGCTGGGCCACGCGGGACGGGCAAGACCACAACCGCGCGCTTGTTGGCCAAAGCGGTCAACTGCCTTTCCCCAGACCTCGAAAATCGTCCCTGCGATGAATGTGCCAACTGCATGGCGGTCAACGAAGGCCGGTTCATGGATTTGATGGAAATCGATGCGGCTTCGAACACCAGCGTGGAAGACGTGCGCGACTTGCGGGATAAGATCAATTTTGCTCCATCTGAGGGGCATTTCAAGGTCTACATTATCGATGAAGTGCACATGCTTTCGACGGCGGCCTTCAATGCTCTGCTCAAAACCCTTGAGGAACCTCCCGCCCATGCCATATTCATTCTGGCAACCACTGAAGTGCACAAGATACCGGCAACCGTACTGTCGCGCTGTCAGCGCCACGAGTTTCGCCGGATTCCGGTGATGGAGATCGTGGCGACACTTAAGAAATTGTGCGCAGCAGAGAAAATCGACGCTGACGAAGAAGCCTTAATCCTCATTGCCCGGCAGGCGACTGGGGCCATGCGCGATGCCATCAGCCTGCTCGATCAACTGGCCTCTACCGGAGAAAAGATCGATCTGGAATTGACCCAGCAGGTGTTGGGAACGGCCACCAATCAAACCGTTCTCGATTTGTACAGCGCACTGCAGCAAAACGACAGCAGTGCCGGTCTGGAAACGATCCATCGCGCTCTGGATGGCGGCAGTGATCCGCGCCAGTTTGCCCGCCAGATGGTCGAATATTTACGTAATCTGCTTTTGGTAAAAATGGGCAATGACGATCAGGTGGATGCTGGCAAAGAAATGAAAGAGATGATGCGCAGCCAGGCGAAAATGCAGGATACAACAGTGCTGCTGGAGTGGATTCGGCTTTTCAATCAGACGATCACCGACACGCGCACCAGCTGGCAGCCCAGTCTGGCGCTGGAAATGGCCCTGGTGCAGGCAGTGGCGGCCCCGACGGTGTCGAACTCTGTTCCCGTTGTGGTGCGGTCTAATCGGGCAGCGGTACAAACGCCCCCTGTCGCAGCACCTCAAACACATACGGCCCCAAAAGAGCCTGTGGCAAAAGAAACAGCTCCCCAGCAGGTTCAGAAAACTGTTGAAGCAAAGCCGGCTGAAGTGGAAACGCCAACCGAAACCGTTGCTCCGCTGGCAGAGCTCAATCTGAGCGTGCAGAAGCTTCAGGAAAACTGGGGATCTATCCGGGCAGAAGTCAAACGAGTTTCACCGCAAACAGAGGCTCTTTTGAATTCAACCAAGTCGCTGCAAATCAAGGAAGGTTACCTGGTGATTGGCTACAGCAGCGAAATTCTGAAGTCTAAAATGGATACTGCCGACAATTTATCTCTAACGCAGGATGCCATTTTGAAGGTGTTGGGCGTCAAGGTACCGGTCAAATGCTCCGTTGTTGGTGCCAAGGCCGGCGGGGTGACCGGGGATATGGGGGTGGATGCCGATGGGATCGTCGGCGCGGCCCTGAACCTGGGCGGTAAACTGGTTCATCGGGAATAATTCGATCACAGGAGTTGAAAAAATGGCAAAAGGCTACAATCGTCCAATGGGGGGCGGCGGCGGGATGGGCAATAGCGGTATGATGGCCCAACTGCGCAAAATGCAGGAACAGATGGCGGCGGCTCAGGAAGAGCTGGCCGTTGAGACCGTTACCTCGAGCGTAGGCGGCGGGGCGGTAAAGATCACCATGACCGGCGATCAGCATTGCAAAGGCGTGGAAATTTCTCCGGATCTGCTGAAGGATGCCGATGCAGAAATGCTGCAGGATCTGATCTTGAGCGGAATCAATCAGGCATTAGATGATTCGCGCAAGATGGCCGAGGACAAAATGGCGCCTTTGAGCGGCGGTTTGTCAGGGTTGGGATTCTAGGATCATCCTTTCATGGCAATTCTGCCTGCTCCTGTACAGAATTTGATCAACGCGCTTGCGCGGCTGCCTGGGATCGGCCCGAAAACAGCTTCGCGGCTGGCCTTCTATCTGCTGCGTTCTTCGGATGATCTAGGAGAACAACTGGCCAGGGCGCTGACAGAATTGAAGTCAGCTACCGGGACGTGTTCGATCTGCTACAATATCACCCTCGCCGGGCAAGAACACTGTGAAATCTGCGCCAATCCGCAGCGGGCAGATGGGACGATCTGCGTCGTGGAGGAACCCATGGATGTGCTGGCCATGGAACGCACGGGTGGTTTCAATGGCCGCTATCATGTTTTGCAGGGTGTATTGTCTCCGATCGAGGGAATTGGCCCGGATGATCTGAAGATTCGACAACTGGTCGAGCGTGTTCGCAACGGGGAGGCCAAGGAAATCATCCTGGCGACGAATCCAAGCATGGAAGGGGATGCCACTGCACTATATCTACGCCAGCAACTGCTGAGTTATCCAGTGCGGGTAACCCGCCTGGCCCGTGGCTTACCGGTAGGTAGCGATCTGGAATATGCGGATCAAAACACATTATTGCGTGCTCTTGCCGGCCGACAGGAAATTAGTTAAAAAGAAATCGGGATTCAAACATGAATCCCGATTATTATTTGCTTGTTTAAAAATTATTTTGTGAATGCAGCCACTTCGATGGTCTGACCGTTGTTCTGGATGCGGTAGTAGGGCATCCACGCGACGCCAAAGACTTCAGAAAAAATGCTGCTCTTGGTGGGGGAGAGCGGGATCTCACTGATCTGACCGATTTGAGTCCCCCATTTGTCATTGACGGTTTTCAAAGCGGCATCACGGGTAGTTTGAAGCTGCTGCAATTGCTCATGCAAGTTTTCCAGATCGAGTTTCTCTTTTCCTAGCTTATCTTTGGCAGTCTGGCGCATTCTCTCTTTCGAAACGGATGAAGACAGACTTTTCTTGCGGCCGCCAAGCATACTGAGGGCGAAAGCGCCGGCGCTGGCAACTTCTTCGAGAGTACGCTGATTGACAGAATTCTCGGCAGTCTTGACATCCATTTCCTGCGCTTCGATCTTGTTCTGCAGAGTCAGGATTTTGGTCGAGTAGGTCTGGTTGATCTTGTCGAGCTCGGCCTGCATGGC
>JAAZOQ010000162.1 GCA_012797695.1 Anaerolineaceae bacterium
GACACCTTTTCGGAGATCATTTACATCAATCATAATGATACCTTTCTCTCTAACGCGATTTAACCGGCTGAATTATAGCGCAGGGGACTGAGACTGACAAGGACAGTCTTAGGGGCGAGAAGTTGGCAGGCGGCGTTTGAGTAGAACAGGTCCTACCCGGTCGATCACCGGGGCAAAAAGGTATTCGATGAACGGGCTGAAATACATAAAGAACGGCACATAGACGAAACGCCGCGGCCGCTTGACTAGGCTCCAGGCAACGTCAGCTATCCGCTCGGGAGCGATGGCTGATTTTTCGGCCGGGATCCTTCCGCCATTGGCATAAGTTTCGGAATTATCAAAGAAATGAGTTTTCACTGGGCCGGGGCGAATGATCGAGATGCGCACTGGGGTTCTGATAATCTCGCGGTACACCGATTTGGTGAACGCATCAAGATAGCTTTTCGCGCCGGCATAAAGTGCAATTCCTTGTTCAGGCATTTTCCCGGTGATCGAACCCATGTTGATGATCCGACAGGGTTTCCCTGATTCGAGCATATGCGGCAGAAACAACGAGGTTAAATGCGTAGGCGCTTCGATATCCAGAGCAATTAATTGTGCAGCCACTTCCCAGGGCATGCGCGAAAAATAGCCAAACCAACCGATGCCGGCGTTATTAACCAGAATATCAGGTGCGCCAGTATCAGCGAGGATGTGTTGGGCAAGCTCGCTGCGGTTTTGCGAGAGGCTCAGATCGCTGGGGTATACTTCCGCCTTGCCCCCATTGGCACGAATTTCACTGGCAAGGAGATTAAGCCTTTCAGTGTTACGCGCCACAAGCAGTACTTTAATCCCCTGGCGGGCGAACTTTTTGGCAATGGCTGTTCCAATTCCGCTTGAAGCACCGGTAATGACAGCGGTAGTCTGTGACCAGTCGTTTCTTCTCATCAGTGTTTCGTTCGAACCCTTTGCAGTTTTTTCTCAGCTATCCACCAGTTTACAGTATCTTCCAAAGTTTGTTTCAATGAGCGGGGCGAGTAACCTAAAGACTTTCTGGCTTTTTGGTTGTTGATTACTGCATTTGTGTGCAGGGTTTCGATGCTGTAGCTGGTCAGCCGTGGTTTAGATTTAGCCAGTTTGTAGTAGAACTGCACGAAGTTTGCAGAAAAATAAGCCAGTTTGGTCGGGATCTGGATCAGCAGTGATTTGACGTTGACCAGTTCTTTGACCATTCGCCAGATATCGATGACTCGCACCAGTTCTCCTGAGAGAATATAGATTTGCCCGGCAGTTCCGCGATCACGGGCGGCGATGATTCCCTGAACCACGTCGCGAACATCGACAAAATCATAGTTTCCTTCAATCAAAAAGTCGACCCGATGTTCCATCCATCCATGAATGAGAATCCCTAGCTCAGAATTCTTGTAATCGTAAGGGCCAATCACCCCGGTGGGGCAAACAATGACAGCCGGGAACCCCAATTTGGTTTCGGCCTGTACTGCCAGCGTGGCTTCTGCTTTGGAGCGATCATAGGCCGCGATCGTTGATTCGGGGTCGATGGGTACAGACTCATCGATGGTGACACCAAAGGGCATCCTTTTGAAAGCATGGATCGAACTGGTGTAAACAAATCGCTTGATTCCTGCGGCATGTGCTTCTTTAACGATATTTTTGGTGCCGTTCACGTTGACGTCATGAACGATGGGGTCTTGTCCCGGCATGATCGAGATGATCCCGGCCAAATGGAATACGCAATCAATGCCTTCCAGTGCCGGGCGAATCGAAAGGGGATCAAGAATATTCCCCTCAACGATCTCGATCTCCAGCCCCGCAAGAGGAGACAAATCTTCTCCAGGCAAGACAAAGGCCCGTACAGATTCTCCGCGTTTGAGTAATTCTTTGACCAGGACATTTCCAATGTGACCGGTGGCACCGGTAACTAAATTTTTCATTTTTATACTCCATGTTTAGTCTTACTCCCTTAAATATAAAGAAGAAATTTGCATTTACTATATGACTTTTAGACTATTCTTGGATGAGAGATCATTAACTTAAAAGAGGTGGAGCGTTTGCTTCACCTCTTTGCTGCTTCTGTAATTAATTAGCCAACTTTTGGCTCGATCAGCCCATAATCTCCATCACGGCGTTTGTAAAGCACGTTAATGGAACTGGTGTTGACATTGTAGAAAATAAAGAAATCTTCATGAGCAAGTAAGGTCATTTGCTCGATGGCTTCATTTTCATCCATGGGGATCAAGGTAAAGGATTTTCTTCTCACGATCTGAGAAGGAGCGGCTTCTTCGATTTTCTCCATGAAAGTGGTGTCTCCTGCCGCTGAAGTGCCATCGCCACGACCACGATTCCGTTTCCCTTTGAAGCGTTCAATTTGCCGTTGCATCTTGTCGGCGGCTTTATCGATAGCCGTCATCAAATCGCCCCCACGTTCCTCAGAACGCAACGTGAAACCCTTTCCTTGTAAGGTAAACTGGGCCACATCGCGGTCTTTTCGGTTGCGAATTGCTCGGGAAGAAGCTAACTCAACCCGGGTTTCTTCTATTTCAGGGAGAACCCGTTCCAATCTGGAGACCTTCTTGTTGATATATTCCTTGATCTGGTCACTGATTTGCAGATTATTTTTGCTTGAAATTTCAACTTTTTGAGCCATTGTTTCCTCCTCGTGATAAAAGTGTGAACAGGAACGTCAGCCGAAAAGTTCTTATTGGAGATATTTAATTGTGCGCGCTACGGTTAGACAATAAACCTCACAGCAACCAGCATTTTGAAGTACTTGTGCACAGGATTCCAGAGTAGCGCCTGTTGTTGCTGTGTCATCTACCAATAAGACTTTCTTATTAACTAGTTTAGCAGAATTTCCTAAAAATGCGCTTTGAAGATTCTTAAATCTTTCTTCGCGGTTTAGCTTGACCTGTGTTTCTGTTTCTTTGACCCGGTAAACCGCTTTTGTCTCAATGGGAATTTGCAGCAGATACGAGAGCGGGCGGGCAATAACTTCGGACTGATTATATCCGCGAGCAGCCTGGTGTTTTTTGCTGATCGGCATGGGCAGTATCAGATCGAAAGTCCATTGAGTGCGCGCCAGAACTTCGCATAGATGATTTGCTAGCAGAATTCCTAGCTCCAGATTTGATTTATATTTCAAACTATGTAAGGCTTCTTTGACTCCCCCCTCATATTGAGCCCATGATCTGGCCTGGGTAAACGGCGGATGCACCTGGCGGCAGCGTTCACAAAGCTGTCCATTGAGCGTTGGGTATCCGCATATGGGGCAGCAGTTGGACCCGATAACAACTGCTTGTGCCTGACAATCACTGCACCAGACACTTCCTGGTTTTGAGCAGGTAACACATTCTGGTGGATAAAGAAAATCTACCGTTTTCCAAAAAACACGGTAGATTTTTTCTTTTACAGAGGTGTTCAGCGATTGATCTGGCAAAATTTTATCCACCCAATAAACCAGATTGCATAACTGAAAGCACAGCAGGGGTGAACAGGATAAGCATTAAAGAGGGAAAAATCAGCAAGATCATTGGAATCAGCATTTTGATAGGGGTTTTATGAGCTTCCTCTTCGGCCA
>JAAZOQ010000163.1 GCA_012797695.1 Anaerolineaceae bacterium
ATAAAAAATGGTTTCAGAAAACGTCACAATCCAGCATGAAGTTGGTTTACACGCCCGCCCGGCGGCTTTATTTGTACAAACTGCCCAAAAATTTGCCAGCAAGATCACAGCTTCTTACAACGGAAAAACCGTCAATGCCAAAAGCATCCTCGGATTACTCAGCCTGGGAGCACTTACCGGGGCTGAGATCACCATCCAGGCTGAGGGAGAAGACAGCAATGACGCGCTCACTTCTCTCTGCAATCTGGTTAACACCAATTTCAAAGAGTAAACCCAAACTCTGAAAAACCGGAGATGAGTATGCAAATCATTCAGGGAATTTCAGCATCTGGCGGGATCGCCATCGGTAAAACTTTTCTCTACCAAAGTCAGGAAGTGTTCGCTCAGAAGCGAGAAATCACCGATCCCCAAAATGAGATCGAACGTTTCCATACTGCCCTCGCACAGGCCACTGCCGATCTCGAGAAAACATACGAAAAAGCCGTCCATGAAGTCGGGCAGGAATCCGCTGACATCTTTATGGCTCAAAAAATGATCCTGCAGGACCCAGATTTACTCGAAATGAGCGAACAAATGATCAGCCAGCAACGGGTCAATGCAGATTACGCCTTTTCACAGTCCGCTGAAAGCTACGCCCAAACGTTGCTGGAACTCCCGGATGAATACATGCGCTCGCGCGCTGCCGATGTACGGGATGTCGCCTGCCGGTTGGTCAGCCTAATGAGCCCTGGCAGCAGCGAAGCCCACGAATTGAGCGAACCTGTCATCATCCTGGCCAAAGATCTGACGCCATCGGATACAATTCATTTCGAACGCAGCCTGATTCTGGGATTCTGCACCAGCAGCGGAGGAAAAACATCTCATACGGCCATTCTGGCCCGCGCGCTGGGAGTGCCTGCGGTCTTAGGCGTCGAAAATATCCCGGCCACAATCCAGACTGGGCAGCCGGTAATCCTGGATGGCGATACAGGAAAATTGATCCTCACCCCAGACGAAGTCACCCTTGCCAGTTATCAAACCGCCCAGGCCAAGAGCCAAACGGCGGCTCAAAGCGCACAAGCCAAAGCACATCTCCCCGCGATCACTCATGATGGAAAAAAAGTGCTGGTGGTGGCCAATATTGGCAATGCGGCGGATGCGCAAAATGCTCTTCAGCATGGGGCTGAAGGCGTTGGACTGCTCCGTACTGAATTCTCCTTCATCGAGGGAAACCATATCCCCTGCGAAGAGGAAATGACCGCGGCCTATGAAAAGATCTTCGCCGCCTTCCAGAAAGAGCCGATTCTGGTACGAACCCTGGATATTGGTGGGGATAAGGAAGTGCCGCACCTGCACCTGCCCGTCGAAGCCAATCCCTTTTTAGGCAATCGTGGCATCCGTTTCTGCTTCGAGCGTGCTGATCTTTTTTTACCGCAACTAAAGGCCATTCTGCGCGCCGGGGCAGGGAAGAATCTGCAGATTATGTTCCCGATGATCGCTACCGTTCAGGAAGTCCGGCAAGCACGCAAGCTTCTACAGGAATGCATGCTGGAACTCGA
>JAAZOQ010000164.1 GCA_012797695.1 Anaerolineaceae bacterium
AATTTAAAGGAACAGGCACGCATGAAGGGGAAGGACAGGACCACCAGATAATCACGAGGATTGATCTTGTTCGCCAGCAGAGCCTGGAAAATGGCGATGAGAACGGCAGCAAAAGCGCCGAGCACGGAGCCGGTGATCACGCTGGAAAGGATGCGATCTTTGATGCTGAGTTCAGGCTTGCGCGCGGTAGAGATACCGGCCCAGAGGCTGAGAAGCACAGTGAACGCAACCACCGCTGAGACCGCCGGGGTAGTGGAAGAGATCTTTACCCCGAACAATTTCATCACCAGTCCGCCCAGAACGGTATTCAAACCGATGAGGGTACAGAAAAGATAGACCACCCCAAAAGTGATCCCGGTATTGACACTTTGACGTCTCGTAGTGGGGTTCATACTTTTTCCTCCGATAAAGATTCACCAAGGAGGCCGGACGGTTTGAAGATGAGGATGACGATCAGGATCACGAAGGCCAGCACATCTTTGAGCTGGAAGTCGATGCCCAGAGCGGCAGGGCCCATGGATTCGACCACGCCCAGGAAGAGTCCGCCGAGCATGGCACCAGGCAGGTTACCGATGCCGCCCAGAACCGCAGCGGTAAAGGCTTTGATGCCAGGAATGAATCCGGTGAAGTAGTACACCAAACCATTGTGGATGCAGAACATAACGCCGGCAGCGCCCGCCAGAGCGCCAGAGAGGATAAAGGTCTGGCTGATGGTGCGGTCGACGTCCACGCCCATCAACGCAGCGGTTTTCTTATCCAGCGCCACGGCGCGCATGGCGCGTCCGAGACGGGTTTTGCTGACCACGGTGTAGAGCAGCACCAGCAGAACCATACACAGTACAAAAGAAAAAACGCCGGTGTAGGGCACAATGACGTTACTGTTGTTGATCACAATCGTCCAGCCCGCACCCCGGCGCAAAATATCCGGATTGACGTAGTTTCGGAGCTGAGGGCTGAAAAGCAACTGGGCCGCATTTTCCAGGAAGATCGAGGCGCCGATGGCGCTGATCAGGGGAACCAGGCGGGGTGCTTTACGCAGCGGACGATAAGCGATTTTTTCGAGGAAGTAGCCCGTCGCGGCAGCGACGAACATCCCTACCAGAAAAGCGATGATGATCGAAATGATTGGATAAGTGTTGAGAAAATTGCTCTGTCCGATTTTGATGGCATTTAATGCCTCAAAAACAAAAAAGCCGCCAAAGGCGCCGATCATCATCACATCCCCGTGCGCAAAGTTGATCATAAAGAGGATGCCATAAACCAGCGTATAACCAATGGCGATCAGGGCATAAACGCCGCCCAAAATCAGGCCTGCAATTAACAAACGTGTCCAGGTGTCTGGACCGTAAGGGTGCTCAACGATGAGGACGACATAAAGGCGATAAACCAGGAATAAACCAATGATCCCGCCCAGAAATGGCCGGATCAATCGGGTAAGCTGGAACCTTTGTTTTTTAAGATCTGAGGGTGAGTCTGCGGTCATGGTGGCAAAAGTTGCCTTTCTTACATGGATTTGGTCGGGGAGTTGGTGCCCTCCCCGACCATACGAGTTACGGAAGAGAGAGTTACTGCTGGTCAGCGGCTACCCAGGCACCGTCTTTGACGACAACGAACTGGGGTTTATCCACATTGCACTCGCCGTTATCCTGGCAGGTGAACGTACCGGAGAGACCAACATAGTTGCTCAAGGAGCGAACACCGTCCATCATGGCAGTGCGTGGAACGTAGAGCTTGCCATCCGGGCCAACGAAAGCAACGGATTTGACCACGCTGATCAAAGCAGCGGCGGAGTCATAACCAGCCCAGGTGTATGGGGAGAGGGAACCAGCTTCCTTACCGAATTCATCCAGGTAAGCTGCGTTGAAGGCCTCTTTGGCAGCGCTATCGGGGCTGGCCGGAGCGATGGTAGCATAAGCGCCTTCGCCATTGGCACCGGTGCGGGCTAAGAAGTCTTCACCATAGGTACCGTCATCACCGAAGAAGATCGCGTTCTCCAAACCGGTTTGTTTCATCTGGTTGGCGACGATTGCGCCTTCAGCAGTGTAGCCACCGAAGAAGATCGCCTCTGGAGCTTTGGAAGCAACAGCAGACAGAACTGCGGTGTAATCGGTCTCACCAGGGGTGATGGCGACTTCATCCACAACCTCGCCGCCGTCTTTTTCGAACTGAGCCACGACGATGTCAGCCAGGCCTTTACCATAGTCAGAACCATCATGAATGGCAGCCAATTTCTTCACACCCAAAGTGTTGAAGAGGTAATCAGCCGCAGCATTGCCCTGGTTCAAATCGGTGAAGGCGATGCGGTTGAAGACTTTGGAGCCAGTGGTGGTCAAAGCAGGATTGGTAGCGGACGGGGAGAGCATGGGGATGCCGGCTTTTTCGTAGATTGGCATAGCGGAGGAGGTTGCGCCAGAGAAGATGTGGCCAGCGACTGCAACAACGGCGGGGTCAGAGGCTAACTTGTTGGCAACAGCAGCACCACCTTCTGGGGTACCGCCATCATCCTCAGCGTCCAGTTCGAATTTCCAGCCCTGCACATCACCGCCGTCTTCTACAGCAATGGTGGCACCCTGAGAAATGTCGATACCGTAGCTGGCGTTACCACCGGTCATGGGGGCGCCCATACCGATCTTCACAGTATCGCCAGGGGCGAATACAGCACAGCCAAAGGGATCAGTATCGCAGACAGCGGTCGGATCCGCAGCTGCCGTCGTAGCGGCAGCAGTCGCATCAGTGGCTGGGGCAGCGGTGGTAGCAGCAGGAGCTACCGTTGCGGCAGCCGGCGCACAACCTGCAAACAGGAAGGCGACGATGCTCAACACAAATACAGCTTTCAT
>JAAZOQ010000165.1 GCA_012797695.1 Anaerolineaceae bacterium
CACTGATTGCAATGTCTCCGCCAGCATCCACCAGCACCGGGGCGGTTCCTTGCAGCCGCTGCATGGTTTGATCTGCTGCCCATCCCTTTACAAAACCGCCCAGATCCAAACGCATTCCTATCGGCAAATGTACCGTTAAACAGCTTTCATCCAGGAAAATGTCTTGGGCATTTCCGCTGTTGATATACGTCTGCCGTAACGAAGAGGCCAATGAATCAGCCAGATCCTCGAAAGATTGCACATAACCGGCGGATTCCAGTGCATTCAATACTGCTGGTGTAACCAACCCATTTGAAAGTCTTTCTTCTTGCAGTGCTTGCTTAAGCACCCTGAAAAACGTTTCACTCACCGGCCAATCTTGACCAGTATGTGCATTCAGTTCACTGAGTTCAGCAGTGATGCGAAAACGGCTGAAGAGCTGTTCCCACTCCTCGAACCAGCGTACTACTTCCTGATTCGTTTCAGAGAGCACACCCTGCTGCGTATCCATCGCAATCAAAATCTGGGAGCCCATGGCTCGAAAGGTAAAGGTATTCATTAGCGGCTCGAACGTGTAGAAGTCACCGGGGCCGGCGCATAATAGTTTACGGTCCCATTTTGCTGCGAGGAGACACTTGTTGTGGGTTGGGTCACCACAGGCAAAGCATCGATCGTATTATTGCTGGTCGTTGAAACCGCAACATCAGACGAGGAAGAAACTCCTGCATCCGCCACAAGGGTTGCCACCGTTGGAAGAGCATCCACGGTCGTTACCGTATTATTCTGCACCTCTGCCTGGCTGAAAATTCCCCATAAGCCCAAAGTCCCCGCTACGGAAGCAGCAGCAATAATATATTTAAAAGGTCGCGAGACCATCTCTTTCTTTTTATGAGCATTCATTCCTTTTTCCATGATTTCCTCGATTAGTCGTCTTGGCCTTCATTTTCGCGCCCCACTGAATTGCTGGAAGGAAGCTGTACGGCAAGAACCGTCCCATTGGCGCTGACGTAAACAAGCTCTCCATTTTGGAAAGTGACCTGATAGGCCGGGCTGCCACTGTAAAGACCTGATACAACCCCGCTGACAGCATTATTTCCAATATATTGAGCCGCAATTTGAGCTGCCTGATCGGCAGTAATCACCTGGGCCGCGGCAACGCCATTATACAGAACGCTCCCAGAATTGGCATCGATATAAACTTTGCCATTCGTAAAAGTGACCTCATAAGCCACTGAACCGTTGTAATTCACCAACCGGGGCGTAGATTGAACCACCTCCCCACTGGCATTACTGGCAATTGCCGCGGCCTGATCCGGTAAAATCGGGTAGCTGACCGCCGTGGGAGAAGCCGCTGAAGCGCCTTGTTGTAATTGTGTTTGCAGGCTGGCAATTTGAGTATTTGCCTGTTCAATCGTTTGATTGGCCTGGTTGAGCAAAGTCTGATACTCTGCCTCGCGGGTTGCCTGCTGATTTACCGTCTGGCTGGTCGTACTCACATTTTGCTTTCCAGCAACTGAAAGAATGCCGCCGGTAAACGTAAGCAAAGAAGCGGTAATAAACACAGAGAGAAGGAGTAAACCCTTTGTTTTCATTGCAAATTCCTGTTCACCAATATTCTTATGCTCTAACTTTACCGAAATAGTCTTGATTTTTCCTTGGAAAGGGAAAGCAGTTTTCCAATCTTTTTCCAAGGTTGACGCGATACAATAAATAGGTAATTACTCACCTCATTGGAAGAAAAAATATGCGAATTCTTTTGATAGAAGACGATAAACGATTGAGTGCTTTAATCCGCAATGTTCTCGAGCAAGAAAATTTCAGCGTTGATGTTGCCAATGACGGCGATACCGGCCTGGAGCTGGCCCTAAGAGGAGTCTATGACGTAGGCATCATCGATTGGATGCTGCCTGGTAAAGATGGGCCCACTATTTGCCGCAAGGTTCGGGCGGCGCGTCTGCCGACCGGTTTGCTTATGCTGACCGCGCGCGGACAGATTGAAGACCGGGTGACTGGCCTTGAAAGCGGTGCTGATGACTATCTGACCAAACCCTTCGCCTTCGACGAACTGATTGCGCGCATCCATGCCTTGAGCCGGCGCATGGCCAGTAATACCGGGGATCAGTGGGAAATTCGGCTGGGAAGTCTGGTAATGGATATAAAAGCCCATACAATCCGCCGCGAAGAAAAAGGGATCGACCTGACCAAAAAAGAATGGGACCTGCTGGAATTCTTTATGCGTCACCCCGGGCAAGTACTTTCGCGCCAGGAAATACTGGATTACGTCTGGTCGTATGAGACCAACGTGCAGCCTGAAATGGTGGACGTCTACATCTCTTATTTACGACAAAAAATTCGTGTTGATTCCAGAGAAAATCCGATTGAAACTGTGCGAGGGTTCGGCTACCGTCTGAATGAAGCATTTGCTTAATCGCCTGCGTATTCAGCTCGTCCTGATCTACCTGGTCGCCGGCATTATCCTGGCCGGCGGGATCAGCGTGGGTACCTATTCGCTGGTCAATTTTTATTTTCGGCAGAACAATGATTCAGCACTGCGCCTGAAAATGGGGCTGCAGTTTGCCGCTTTTCACCTGCCCATGCCCGTGGACCTCTATAGCTCTTTGGTACAGGCAAACCTCATCAGTAAAGGCAATGACTCACACCTGGTGATCGACCCGGATGAGTTAAATGATGAGTCTCAGCAAAGTCAATCGAGTGCAGATTCACAATCACAGAACACGATCTCGGTGGATCGAGTAGAGATCAGCGAGATCGCTGATATCGTTGCCTTACCGTTGACCATTGAAGGCACTCCGTTGACCGGGACGGTGGTCACGAATTCCTGGCTGCCCGCTAACAAAGAAGCGGTTGCTTCAGCAATCGTCAACGGTTATGATTATCGCACCATCAAGCTGGAAGACGGCACCCCCGTGCGGTTGCTCACATACCGGGTTCCCATTACCAATGAGATTGGGATCATCCAGGTTGGCCGGTCCTTGAAAGCCCAGCAAGCTGTTTTGGAACAACTGGTTAAAGGCATCTGGCTGATCGGGGGAATCTTTCTGCTGCTGCTGGCCATCGTTTCGTGGCTGCTGGCCGGCCGTTCGATACGGCCCACTCAGGTTGCCTGGGAACGTCAGCAAACCTTTGTGGCAAATGCCAGTCACGAGCTGCGTACTCCCCTGACCTTGATCCATGCGGGGGTAGAAATCACCCAGCGGCAAAGTGAATCCTCAGAGCAAAAACAGCTTCTGGATGATGTTCTCAGTGATGCCAATTACATGACCAAGCTGATCGAAAACCTGCTGCTGCTTTCGCGCCTTGACGCTCAGCGTCTGCCTCTTGAACTGCAGAACATTTACCTGCCCGATTTCTTCGAGGAGCTGGTCCGTCAGAATGAACGTGCTCTGGTAGAAAAGCAAATTACCATCGACCATTCTACCGAAGCCGTGAGTGTTTATGCAGACCCGGTGCGGTTGAAGCAGGTACTGCTCATCTTCATCGATAATGCCAACCGCAACAATCATCCCGGTGGCTGGATCAAACTCAACACGCAGGTCAAACAAGGAAAAGTCTGGATCGAGGTCAGCGATAATGGAGCAGGCATCCCGGCCGAACATCTGGCCAAGATCTTTGATCGTTTCTACAAAGTGAACGACCGTTCCACCCCTGATTATCGCGGCAGCGGACTGGGTCTCTCGATTGCCAAAAGTCTGATCGAAGCACAAGGCGGTGAAATTCACCTGAGCAGTGAAGTTGGGAAAGGAACCCAGGTTCGCTTCTCTCTTCCCTCTGGCAAGAAACCGACCGAGTAAACCAAAATAGACCTGAAGCAGGGATTTTCGATAAAATCCCTGCTTTTTAATTCTTCTGACGCTGTCTCGGCTATGTTAAAATAGAGGCGAGAAATCTTTATCGTCTCGAGGAGAATACATGGCACAAGATCGTACCCGTAAAATTGTGGTCACCGGTGCTCTGGGCGCTGTTTCCATTTTGCTTGGTTTGACTCACTGGGGCTTTATTCCCTGGTTCGCCGGAATTTCCCTCACCATCATGCACGTTCCGGTTATTATTGGAGCCATTCTGGAAGGCCCAGTTGTAGGTGTCGGAATTGGCCTCATCTTTGGTTTGTTCAGTCTCTTGCAGGCCGCCATTGCCCCCACTGGCCCCGGAGACGTTGTTTTCACCAATCCGCTGATCTCCATTCTGCCGCGCCTGTTCATTGGACCGGTCGCCTGGCTGATCTGGAAATCGCTTAAACGCATCCCGGTGTTGGGATTAACCATTTCCGGGTTGTTAGGCAGCCTGACCAACACAGTACTGGTGCTGGGGATGATGGGAATTCTGGGTATCTACAGTTGGCCAATTTTAGCTGGTGTAGTCGTTTCGAATGGCTTGCTTGAAGCAGCCGTTTCTGCCGTCATCACGGTAATCGTGGTCGGCATTACCCTGCAGCTTCAGATTCGCCGTAAAAAAGGCGCCGATCTCTAAAAGAAGAAAATAGTCCCCTCGCTCACGAGGGGACTATTTGATCACCAAAATTCCTGCTGTCAGCACTGCTCCCACCAGCAGCAGAAGGGTATCCCGCCCTTTCCACGTCAACGGATACAGGCTAGTGCGGCGGTCCTGGATGCCATAAGCGCGAGCATCCATCGCCAGGGCCATGGTATCAGATCGTCTCAATGAGGTAACGAATAGCGGTACGATCAGCGGAACCACTCGCCTGATCTGAGCAATTATTCCTCCCCTTTTAGTGCCCCACTCTGCTCCGCGTGAAGCCTGTGCCTTGGCGATCCGTTCTGCGGTCTGGGCCAGCAGAGGTAAAAATCGCATGGCTACCTGAATCGACATCACCAGATCCATGGTATGAACGCCCAAACGATTCAAAGGATTGAGCAAAGCGCTCATCGCACTGATCGCTTCAGAAGAAGACAAGCAAAAAGACATCAAACTTAGCCACAGGATCAGTGCCAAAAAGCGAAGCAGTAACAGCAGGGCCGCCAAACAACTGGATTGGGTCAAGACAATGATGCCCCATTTAAAATAGACCACAGTCCCCGTCGTACTCGAAAAGAAAAGTAACTGCAGCAAAGCGATAAAGATCAAAAAAGGCAGCGGGGCCAGCAGCCCCTTAAGAGCATATCGGATAGGGACTCGTGAGAGGATCAACCCCACCAGAGTGACCAGCAAGGCAGCAATGACTCCCAGTAAAGAAGGCGAAAAAGTGATCGCCAGCAAAATCAAGGTAAAAAAGAGCAAACGCGCCCGTGGATCACGTCGATGAAAGATCGAGCCTGTTGGAAAAAACTGCCCGATCGTGACGAGGGGGAGAAACTCGAATGAATTATTCATTGTTTTTCCCTTGCTGAGCCAACAATACCGTCTTCATTTCCATCAATGAAAAGCAATCTTCGGGCAACTCCCAGCCCTTCACTTTCAGCGCTTGACTCAATTGAGCTGACGCCGGAATAGACAACCCTGCCTGTGCCAGCAAAGACGAATTCAAAAAAACTTGAGCGACCCGATCTGTCACCAGGCTGGTTCCCTGTGCCATCACGGTAGCGCGTTTTGCCAAAGCAGTGATGTCTTCCATATTATGTGAAGAAAGTACCAGCTGCCGGCCATTGGCCTGTAAATGATTCAAAACCTGCAGTAATCCCTGCCGCGATTGCGGATCAAGGCCAGCCGTTGGTTCATCCAGAATCAATAACTGCGGCTCGATCACCAGTGCTGAAGCCAAGGCCACCTTGCGTTTTTCTCCCCCGCTCAAAGTATTGGTAAACCGATCTTTGAATGCCTCGAACTCCAGGCCGACCTGCTGCATGGCAAGCTGTACTCTTTCGCGCAGCCCTTCGCGCCCATAGTAGAGTTTGGCACCATAAGCAATTTCATCGCCGACGTATTGTTCGAAGAAATACAACTCCGGATTCTGAAAGACCAGCCCGGCATAATGACGCAGCTGGCGCAAATCAATTTGTGGAGCAGTTAGGTCAAACTCTCCGACACGGACCTTGCCCGCTTGCGGTAGATAGAGACCATTCAAATGCTGCAGTAAAGTGGACTTTCCCGAACCGGTCCCCCCGATCAGCGCGTGGGCCTGCCCGCTCCAAGCCGCAAAGCTCACCTCGTGCAAAGCAACGTGAGCCATGGGGGTACCCGCCATGTAAGTATGACTTAAGTGCTCCACCTCGATCTCAGCAGTCCCTTTCTCC
Organism: Anaerolineaceae bacterium; assembly: GCA_012797695.1. GTDB lineage: Bacteria > Chloroflexota > Anaerolineae > Anaerolineales > Anaerolineaceae > UBA6107. The sequence goes on from JAAZOQ010000165.1 coordinate 6,189, forward strand.
CATTGAGAAAAGAATTTCTGCTCTCTCTGCTGTGAGGAGGGGATCTGTGCAAGCATCTGCTCAAGAGAAGCGGAGAGTGGAATTTCTGTATGAAACACTGATTGCAGTAGCTGGTTCACCTGATAGGTAAACGGTAATTCTAGATGGCAGCGAGTAACCAACTCCGGCTGAGTGAAAAGGGCCTGCGGGGAGTCATCAAACGCCAGCTGTCCATGATCCAGCAGCAGCACCCGTTGGGCCAGCAAAGCTTCATCCATGGAATGAGTAATCATGATCACCGTCATTCCCTGCGCATGCAGCTGCTTCATCTGGGCCAGTACATCCTGCTTGCCGTGCGGGTCGAGCATGGCAGTGGATTCATCGAAGATAATACACTCCGGCTGCATGGCTAACACCCCAGCTAACGCCACCCGCTGAATCTGCCCGGCAGAGAGCAAATGCGGAGCACGGTCCCGTGCTTCCCACATTCCTACTGCTTTGAGCGCCTCTTCAACGCGCCGGTTGATTTCATCCGCCGGGATGCCGAGATTCTCCAGGCCAAAAGCGGTATCTTCTTTAACCAGCGAGGAGATAATTTGGTCTTCCGGGGATTGAAAAACCATCCCTACCCGAGCACGAATTTGTGATAGATGCGCAGCCTCACGGGTATCCAGACCATCTACCAGTACCCGGCCCTGCTGAGGCTGCAGCAAACCATTGAGCATACGAGCCAGCGTCGTCTTTCCCGAGCCATTCGCTCCAACCAAAGCGATCCATTCACCACGGTCGATGTTGATTGTAAGATCGTTAAGAGTGGGGGGGGCTTGAGGGGATAACCCGGCGTGTCGAAAAACGAGATGATCGATTTGAAAAAACAAAAGTACTTCCTGTTTAGAAATAATCAAGTTCAGTCTTGAGATTATACCGATGAATTGCTTGATTTTTATATGAAAAAGCTTTTCTTATCCGATCTTCGCCAATATTGGTGATTTTCTCCAGGTCTGAAACTGCCCCGAAGTTCGCGGTTTCCTCCTTTATAATTAGCGTGAAGAAGTAACTATGGCAGAAAAAACAATTTGCGATAAAATGCTGCTCAAACCCGGGCGTTCCCTGGCGGTGATAAATCCGCCATCGGGTTACCTCGAAAGTTTGCTGCCCCTCCCTGATTTTGCGCGTCTGGCTGATTCACCTCAAGAGGCAGATGTCGTGCAGTTGTTCATTCGTACATATACCGAGCTGGACGAACAGCTTCCTCACGTGAAAATTCATCTGCGCCCCAGCACCATCTTGTGGGTTTGCTTCCCCAAGCAAACTGGTAAAGTGAGAACGGATATCAACGGAGAAATTCTTTACGTCTACGCTGCCCAAAAGAACTGGAAAGGAAATGGCATGTTCTCAATCAACAGTGATTGGTCAGCCATGCGTTTTAAACCTGTATGAGCCAACGTATTGTCAAACTCTCTACCGGGGACGTTCCTTCCCCGATCTATCTACCCGATGCCACTTATGGAGTGGTACGCTCTGTAGATTCCCAAGACCTCGAAAATGTCGGCATCGACGCTCTTGTCATGAACACCTTTCATCTGATGCTCAAGCCCGGCTCCTCGACGGTACAATCCCTGGGCGGCCTGCATCAAATGTCAGGCTGGAAGAAATCGATTGTGACCGACTCGGGCGGCTTCCAGGCTTACTCGCTGATCCGGCAGAACCCCAAATTCGGTTCCCTTACTGAAAAGGGCATCATTTTCCAGCCCGAAGGCAGCAACCGCAAATATCAGCTAACCCCCGAAAAATCCATCCAGCTGCAAATGAGTTTTGGCAGCAATGTGGTCATTTGCCTGGATGACTGCACCCACGTTGATGAAGGATTCGCCGAACAGCAAAAATC
>JAAZOQ010000166.1 GCA_012797695.1 Anaerolineaceae bacterium
CTGGGCGTCAACCGCATCGTCAGCGTCAGCGCCTGCGGCTCACTGCGCGAGGACTTTATCCCCGGCGAGATCGTCATCCCGGATCAGCTTTTTGATTTCACCCGCAACCGTCCGCGTTCGTTCTTTGGCAAGGGCATGGTGGTCCATATCGGTACCGCGGATCCCTTCTGCAAGGAACTTTCCACCACTTTGTACCAGACCGTGACTGCTTATGGCGCCAGTGCTCATCTGGGAGGCACCATGATCACCATCGAAGGCCCGCGCTTCTCGACGAAAGCTGAATCCAACACTTTCCGCGCCTGGGGCATGTCTTTGATCGGCATGACCACTTCGCCTGAAGCTTTTTTGGCCCGCGAAGCCGAGATTTGCTACGCTGTGATGGCTCACGTTACCGATTACGATGTCTGGCATACGACCGAAGCCGCGGTCAGCGTGGATATGGTGGTCAATACACTGCGTAAGAATACAGAAGTTGCTCAAAAGACTATCCTGAGCCTGGTCGAGAAATTGCCCGAAGAGAACAATTGTGTGACCTGTCAGAATGCGCTCGAAAATGCCTTCATCACGTATAAAGACGCGATGGATCCAGAAGAAAAAGCCAAATTGAGTTTGTTGGTGGATAAATACCTAAAGTGAACCTGCTCTTTCCAGCTACCCCGGCTCCAAAAGATCAGCTGCAAAGCCGGCTGATGCGCCTGGCAACTCTCTTCATCTTTGGGAGCTGTCTGGTACTGATGTTCAGCCCGGCGGTCCGCTTGCATACCTGGGTGGCCGATTACCGCTGGCAGCAGTGGGTTGGTTTTCTGGTCTGGCTGATCGGTTTCTCAGTTGTATATCGTCAGGTCAATCGCTATCTGCCTGATCGTGATCCCTACCTGCTGCCCATTGTGGCACTGCTCTCAGGTTGGGGATTGCTTGAAATTTTCCGCCTTGACCCATCGATTGGCTTTAAGCAGTCGCTCTGGCTGCTGATCTGTCTGACCGCCATCGTGATTGGTCTGCGCATCCCCCAGCTCTTCACCATTCTGCGCCGTTACAAATATGTCTGGCTGATCTGTGGCCTGGTCCTGACCGGATTGACCTTCTTTCTGGGTACTTACCCGGGTGGCAGCGGTCCTCGCCTCTGGCTCAACATTGCCGGCATGTACCTGCAGCCTTCGGAGTTTCTGAAGATTCTGCTCATTATCTATTTGGCCGCTTATCTGGCGGATAGCCTGCCCGCCAATTTTCGCCTCATCCAGTTGCTTACCCCCACCATCATCCTGGGAGGAGCAGCTCTGCTCATTCTGGTCGCTCAGCGTGATCTGGGAACCGCCTCCCTTTTCATCATCATCTACACCCTGATCGTCTATCTGGCCTCTGGCAAACGCCGCATTCTGCTTTTCAGCTTCATCGGTGTAGTTGTCGCCCTCGTGGCAGGGTATTTCCTGTTCGATGTGATTCGCCTGCGGGTTGGCGCCTGGATCAACCCCTGGCTCGACCCCAGCGGGAGATCATACCAGATCGTGCAATCTCTGCTGGCCGTAGCCAATGGCGGTCTATTCGGCCGCGGCATTGGGCTGGGTAGCCCCGGGGTCGTCCCCGTCGCGCAATCCGACTTCATCTTCTCGGCCATTAGCGAAGAATTTGGCCTGGCGGGAGCCATTGCCCTGGTATTGACTTACTCCATTCTCACCATCCGCGGTCTGGGCATTGCTCTGCACGCGCCCAACAAATTCCAGCGCTTTCTGGCTGGGGGAGTGACCGCTTATCTGATCTCACAGGCGCTTCTCATTCTGGGCGGAACGATCCGTTTGCTGCCGTTGACCGGGGTCACCCTGCCCTTCATCTCATACGGCGGTTCTTCGCTGTTAACCTCTTTCTTCTCCCTCTTCCTGCTGATGATCATCAGCAATCAGGCTGAAGATCAACCGGCTATGATCGACAACGGCCGGCCCTACATCTTCATCGGTACGATCTTTTTGCTCGGATTAACCCTCGTAGCCGTGTTCGTGGGCTGGTGGTCCATGGTTCGGGCAGATAACCTGCTCGCGCGCAATGACAATTTGCGCCGCTTTATTTCGGATCGTTACGTCTTGCGCGGTGAAATTCTGGACCGCAACAACGTGGTCATTGCCCAATCTTCCGGTGACAGCGGCAGCTATGTTCGCACCCTCAACTACCCTGACCTCAGCGCCACGGTAGGCTACAGTGACTCCAATTATGGGCAAACCGGCGTTGAAGCCAGCATGGATGGCTATTTGCGCGGTCTGCTGGGCAACGATACCACCACCATCTGGCTTGATCGTGAACTCTACGGCCAATACCCCACCGGGCTGCGCATCCGCATGAGCCTGGATTTAACCATCCAGAAACAGGCAGACGAACTGCTGAGCGGGCAGACCGGTGCTCTGGTCATGATGAACGCTGACAGCGGTGAAATTCTGGCGATGGCAACCTCACCCACCTTCAATGCCAATGATCTCTCGACTGAATGGCAGCAGTGGATGGATGATTCATCCGCCCCGCTGCTCAACCGGGCCAGCATGGGCCAGTACCCGCTGGGAACCGCCTCGGCTCCCCTGGTGCTGGCAAGATATCTTTCGCTGCATTCTTTGCCTTCGATTGTGCCTTCCTACGATTGGGCCACTTCTCTGGGGAATGAGTCTTCTTGTGCCGTTCTCCCGACCGCCGATCCGACCTGGGCTTCCCTGATCTCCTCTGGCTGCAGTGGGGCGGTCACCAGCCTGAGTCAGGCCATTACCACCAACGACATGACCAATTTATTCAAAACTGTGGGTTTTGCTTCCCAGCCTGACGTTCAGGTCGAAACAGCATCGGCGACAGCTATTCCCTCGCTCTCTGACGTTTCGCAATACGTGACCACCGATTCCGTCCGCATTTCTCCCCTGCAGATGGCAATTGCAGCTGCCGAATTAACCAATGGCGGTACCCGGGTTTCACCCACTCTGGTCACTGCTTATCAGAACGCAGCCGGCGTCTGGACTTTATTAGACCGCAGCCGCAGTCAAATACAGCTCTCCAGCTTTGATGCCACCGATGCAGTGAAACTGCTCCTGCAAAACAATGCTTCCATCTGGAAGACCCTGGCACAGGTTCAGGATCAAGAAAAGACAATTAGCTGGTTCATTGCCGGTACTTCTCCCGATTGGCAGAGCGTTCCAGTGGTGATCGTGGTCGCTTTGGAAGACAGCTCTGCGGCAAAAGCCAACCAGATCGGGTTGGCTCTGTTCAACTCCCTTTCCAGCTCGCTGCCACAATAATAAAAAAGCCGGGAAGAATCCCGGCCAATTTCATTATGATTCACTATTTGACTAACTTAAGAAAATGGCGTTTGCCTACCTGCAGCACGCCTTCTTTTTCGAGAACGGCGCTGGGAGAATCGACCGCCTCGCCCTCGAATTTTACCCCCTTTTGATCGACCAGACGGCGGGCATCAGACTTGCTCTTGGCCAACCCCAGGTCCACCAGCAGATCCACGATCGATTGACCGGCAACCAATTTGCACGCCGGGATATCTTCCGGAATCGCTCCCTTCGAGAAGGTCTCGATAAATAGCTGTTGGGCAGTATCCGCCTCGGCTTGGCTATAGAAGGCGCCTACAATCGCGTTGGCCAGCTTCATCTTGGCGTCGCGTGGATGCAATGTGCCCTCTTTGACCCCAGTCTCGATCGCCGCGATTTCAGGCGGGGTCAAGGGGGTTACCAGTCGGAAGTAAGAGCCCATGGCAAAATCAGGGATGCTCATCACCTTGCCAAACATATCGTTGGCATCCGTGTTGATGGGAATGTGATTGCCCAGAGACTTGCTCATTTTCACCACGCCATCGGTGCCAGGCAAAATACTCAAGATGACGGCAATGTTGGGCAGAACGCCCATTGAGGTCATGATCTTGCGGCCTGCAGTCATAATGTTGAAAAGCTGATCAGAGCCGCCTACCTGAACGTCTGCGCGCAGAGAATAGGCATCGTAGCCCTGCATGATGGAATAGAAAGTTTCATGCAGATACACCGCATCGCCTTTATCCCAGCGCAGTTTGAAATTTTCGCGCGTCAAAAATTGCTGGATGGTAAAGTTGCTGGCCAATTTGATCAATTCAGCAAAAGTCAGCCCGGAAAGCCATTCAGCGTTATAACGGATTTTGGTTTTGGCCGGGTCGAGGATGCGAAACGCCTGCTCGGCGTAAGTTTCGGCATTGGTCTGCACTTCTTCAGGGGTCAATTGCGGACGCAGCACGTCTTTATCCGAGGGATCACCGATCAGCGAAGTGTAATTGCCGATCACAAAACTGACCTCATGCCCCATTTCTTGAAATTGCTTCAATTTGCGCATGGGAACAGTATGCCCCAGGTGCAGGTCAGCTTTCCGTGGGTCGAAACCACAATAGACACGCAAAGGACGTCCTTCTTTTTGACAGAGAACCAGACGCTCGCGCAATTCCGCCGCCATCGTCTTCTTCAGGTTCTCGTCGCCGTATTCGGTTCCCTGCATAAAGTATTCGACTTGTTCATCAATATTCATACGGACCTCCTTGAGCGTGAAAATCTTAAAAATAGATTATACCAATGCTTTGCCATTCTTCCTTATTTTTAAGGATGCCGGGAATAGATTTGTTGCAATGCCGTGCATAATTCCGGGTACTGAAAAGAAAATTCGGCCTGCTGCAGCCGTTGAGGCAGCACTCGCTGCCCTTCCAGTGCCAGAGTGCTCATTTCTCCCAGCAGCAATTTCAACGCCCAACCCGGCAGCGGCAGCCAGTACGGGCGGTGCAGCACCTGCGCCAGACATCGTCCAAATTCCCGTTGCTGCACGGGTTGCGGAGCGGTGAGATTATAAATACCCTGGCAGGTCTCTCTCTCGATCAAATAGCGCAACGCCGCGGCTTCATCCTCGAGATGAATCCACGAAATCCATTGCTTTCCCGAACCAAGAGGGCCGCCCAGACAGAATTGCATGGGCAGGCTCAGTTGCCGCAGAATGCCGCCGTTTCGCTCCAGAACCACTCCCGTGCGCACAATTACCACCCGTTTCACCGTTTGAGCAATTTCCGCACCGGCCTTTTCCCATTCCCGACACACCCCTGCCAGCCAATCCGACCCGGCAGTGCTCTCTTCTGTTACTGGATGTTCTCCAATGCCGTAATACCCAACTGCGCTGGCCTGCACGTAGACAGCCGGCGGAATTTGACAGGTTTTTACAGCTTGGGCCACCGCTTGACTCACATCGACCCGGCTTGAGAAGATGCGCTCTTTTTGCTGCCAGCTCCAGCGTCTGGCGCCCAGATTCTCCCCAGCCAGATTTACAACCGCATCCTGCCCATCGATCAAAGAAGTCAGCGTCGCCGCGGAAAGTCCGTCCCAGTGCAGCCACAGTTGCCCGGCACGTTCACCCGTGAACTCGCCACGGGAGAGAATCGTCACCTGATGCTGCCCAGTGTGGATAAGTTCCCGGGCCAGTGCCTGTCCGATCAGACCTGATCCGCCCATAATGACTACGCGCATTTTTCTTTTCTCCTTTTCCCATTTGGGTTCACCGGCCGAGGGTGCTATAATTTTTCAGTATATTATTATGGAAAACGCGGTGCTCGTCCTCAATGCGAATTTTGAGCCGATCAACGTATGCAATCTCCATCGCGCAGTCGGCTTGATGTTGTCTGAAAAAGCGTCTCTGGTCATGAATGGTCGGGGGGTAATTCATTCAGCCAATGCCACTTTCCCTATCCCCTCGGTCATCCGTCTGGAGTTGATGGTTCATGCCCCTCGCCCCACAGTTCATTTTTGCAAAAAAGAGATTTTCCGCCGCGACAACTACACCTGTCAGTACTGCGGCAAACAAACTACCAATTTGACCATCGATCACGTTTTGCCCCGTCACCTGGGCGGCCAGCATGTATGGACCAATGTGGTGGCGGCCTGCCCTGCCTGCAATCATTTGAAAGGAGGCCGCCTTCTCAGTGAATCTGGGATGAAACTGCTGCACATTCCCCAGGCGCCTTCTGCCTCAGCAATGTACCGCTTTGCACGCCAGTTACCCGAAAATGAAGAGTGGCGCGAATTTCTGCAGGGATGGTGATCAGCGCAAAACCATCAGATCTTTGGCGACGGTGATCTTGCCGCTGAAATACTGATGCGCTTCCATCTGCAATTCGATCTCTTTGCGCGCCGGGTTGTAATGGATCATAACCAA
>JAAZOQ010000019.1 GCA_012797695.1 Anaerolineaceae bacterium
CCAGCAAGATCGGGAAGAAAATGCTGCGTGGCCGACGAGTGGATGGAACCGGATTATTCTCCACGTGAACCTCTCACCAGCAGAGCCACACCAGCCAGCAAGATCAGCGCTGCCCAGACCACTCCACTGTTCAACCAGCTTAGCCACGAGAAGTTAAGCTGCTTCAGAATCAAGATGCCCCCCATCAATACCAGCGCGATACCAATAAAACGGGCCGTATTCTGGTTGGGTGAGCTGACAGCATTGACGAAGTCATCCCGCATCATGCCCGCTCGCTCTTTGAATTCCTCTCCATCGAAATTACCCGGGGTGGAATGACCTTCAGGCGGAACAACGATCCACAAAATGATGTAAAGTACCGGGCCAAATCCACCTACCAGGGTCAACACCACGAAGAAGAGACGTACGATGGTAATGTCGACGCGCAGGTATTTGCCTAACCCAGCGCATACCCCGCCGAGCATTTTATCGGTCGTACTGCGATACAAGCGATTTTCCATAATTGCCTGCCTACTCGTTCTTGGGTTTCAAAGAACGGAAGATGAGGTATCCACCGCCCAACACCAGAAGCGCCGGCCAGATGATGCCGAACACCGAATTGAGCAAAGATTTTGAGCCCATCATCAAGATTGTGCCCAGCACCAGACAAATAGCAGAGGGAATCCAGGGCCATTTTTCGGTACGGCCTACCGGCATCAATCCTACCACAGCGAAGGTCAGGCCAATGCCCAGGAAGAAGATTGCCCCAGTGGCGAAACCGTTCAGCAGCACGTCCGAAAGACCCGCAACTGCAGCCAAAGTAAACAGTACCCCGGCCGGGATCACTGCCCACCAGGCATCCCGTTTCATAATGAGCACCACCACGAAGGCCAGCCCGATGAAACCCAGGAAGAGGGAACCGCCAAAGCGGTTGGCAAAGCGTGGGAAGAACTCAGAAGAAGCAATCAACGCTCCCAACCCGAGCAAGACCAGGCCCGGAATTGCTGCCCACCAGTTTTCACGTCCTGAAAACATGACGTAGAGAAAAGCCAGGCCAGCCAGAGCAAAGATGAGTGCGATCAATACCACACCCAGGTGAATCGGCAGATGGAAAATCTGCTGCACCAGGAACAGACCACCCAACAAGATCAGGGCAACCCCAAAGAAAATGCGTTTTGTAGAAGAATTCATGCGAATGCCTCCTGTTTAGAATAGATCGACAGAACCAACGCCACTCTCGATCATCAATTCGATTTTGTTGGCTGCAGTGGCGTAATCTGCAGTTGTGTAATCGTTGCCCGACTGAGTAAAGCGAGAGGGGTCGATCTTGATACCCGAGAGGCCAGATTGCACGTGCACGTGGGCCCCTACCCCAGCCGGGAGATGAATTTTCATCGCAGCCATGCCTGATTTCAAACTACCCTGAGTAAAGCCGGCATTGGCAGGCAGAGTAATCTCAGTCGAACTGGCCCCGGTTTCCACCGAGAAGCGCGTTACTTTGAGATTAGAAAGATCAAGCACAGATTCGCTGGCCCCGGTCTTGAAGGCCAGTTCAAGCGGCACCTCAGGAGAAAGCCCAACCACCCATTCATAGCCATGAGAATCCGCCGGCCAGGGACCGTCGAAAGCGATGTCCGAGGGTGTATGCAGGGTCAGGTCAGTCACTCCCGCATTGCGGTGAATCTCAGAAGAAACCCCGCCAGTGAACCAGCCGTTGACCAGTTCGCCCAGACGAGCGCTGGCGTTGACTTCGAGACGACCGGCACCGTGATGAAACTCGATCTTGGCAGAGGTTGTATCCTCAAGCGGGATCGTCGACTGGATCGTATCCAGGCTCTTGCGCTTCCAGGACGGCCCAAGCAGGAACCACAGTCCCAGCAGCACGATCACCAGCGGCCAAAAAAGGCGCCAGGCATTACCGTTTAAGATACGAAGGTTAGTCAAAAGGAGCATCACTCCCAACAAGACCACAATCGAACCCCAGAAAATGCTACTGCGTTTCATTTTCAAATCCTTTTCAGAAGTTATTTACGAATGAACGAACGAATGGCGATCAAAATACCGGCAGCGATCAGCAGCAGCGGCCAGTACGGGCCCAACCAGGTAAAGCCGCCGAAGAAAGCACCAAAGATAATGAAGAGGATCAAGCTGGTGCCAATTGTGCTCAAGGCATCGGCCGCATTATAGCGATCCCAGCCCCCCAGCACTTTGGCCAGCAGCATCCCCACCCCAACAAACCCCGGGATGAGGGCCCAGATATAGGCCCAGCTTTTCCAATCCCCGGTCAGGTTCTGGTACCAGAGAATGCCGCCGATGCCGGCCACAATCGTCGCGGGCACGGCCATATCCGGTACCCGAATGACCAGCCCCAGCAACAGCAATCCCAGAGCTACTGCTTCAATGATCATCGGCCAGGTATTCATCTGCTGAAAAACAGCGGCGACCGATGGGATCAAATTAGCGGCAATGAAGATACCGCCCAAAACGACCAGAATCACTCCCAGGGTTAAAGATGATCGTCGATTATTGTTCATAGTTGCCTCACAAATTCCTTTTGTTTGATAAACAATATACGACCTGCCCACAGATAAGTTGCAAAACCGTCAGAAAATGGAGGATTTTGGTCGATTTGGGATGCACAGGTGCCCTTGACTTTCGTTTTTTCTCGACTATAATACGGATAATATTAGTCAATTTATTGATAAAAATTCGGAGAAATCATGGACTTGTATTGCTTGTGTATACGGCGGGGATTGTAAATACTTCCGCCTGAAAAAAATCAAGAACTCCTAAACGGTCAGCTTTTCAGACGGCAGTAGACAACCCCGCACAACTTTCCTTGTCGCGCTTGTCAAAGCCGTTTTTTATTTAAGCTGACCGTTTTTAATTTAATGATGAGGACAAAATGAAAATTGCCAACGATATTACCGAACTGGTGGGGAATACCCCCCTGGTTCGTTTGAACCGCCTGAATCAGGGCGGATTTGCTGAAGTCGTGTTGAAACTGGAATACTTCAATCCCTCCCATTCTGTCAAAGATCGCATCGGCGTCGCCATGATCAATGCCGCAGAAAAGGAAGGAAAACTCAAGAAAGACTCAATCATCATCGAACCCACCAGCGGCAATACCGGTATTGCTCTGGCCTTCGTGGCCGCCGCGCGGGGATACAAGTGCGTGATCGTCATGCCCGATACCATGAGTAAAGAGCGCCGCATGTTGCTGCGCGCTTACGGGGCTGAATTGATCTTGACACCGGGCAATGAGGGCATGGGCGGAGCGATCCGCAAAGCCGAAGAGCTGGCGGCTTCTGACTCGCGCTATTTTCTGCCGCAGCAATTCAAGAACCCGGCCAACCCTGAGATGCACCGACGCACTACCGCCGAAGAGATCTGGCGCGACACGGATGGGCAGGTCGATTTCGTCGTCGCTGGCATCGGCACAGGCGGTACCATTACCGGTGTAGGGGAAGTCCTCAAAGCCCGCAAGCCTTCAGTCAAGATCATCGCCGTCGAACCGGATGCTTCGCCGGTGCTTTCAGGCGGCAGCAAAGGCCCGCACGCGATCCAGGGCATTGGCGCCGGCTTTGTCCCGGACGTGCTGAACACGCAAATCTACGATGAAATCCTTCGCGTCAAAAATGAGGATGCCCTCGAAACAGCCCGTTCGCTGGCCAAAAATGAAGGCCTGCTGACCGGCATCTCAGCCGGAGCGGCCACCTGGGCCGCCCTGCAGGTTGCCGCGCGCCCTGAAAACAAAGGCAAACGCATTGTCGTTATCATCCCCGATTTCGGCGAACGTTACCTGAGTACCGCTCTTTACGCCAATCTGTCGGATTAACTCTATTTTGCAACTCGTCGACGGTGAATCTCTGCATCCCGTACAGGGGAAACAGAGGTTCACCGGCTTACAGGATACTTTATGAATTTCATTCAGCGTATGCGAGAAGATGTGGGTTCTGTTTTCGACCGTGACCCGGCGGCACGATCCACCTTCGAAGTTCTGATCTCTTACCCCGGTCTGCACGCCATCTGGGCACATCGCATCGAGCACTGGTACTGGGTGCATGGGTTGAAGACGCTGGCACGCTGGCATTCGACCCTGACCCGTTTCTTTACCGGCATCGAAATCCATCCCGGCGCAGTGATTGGGGAAAGGTTCTTCATTGATCACGGAATGGGAGTCGTCATTGGGGAAACTGCCGAGATCGGGAACGACGTTACCCTGTATCACGGTGTCACTCTGGGCGGGGTCAGCCTCGAAAAAGGCAAGCGCCACCCCACCCTTGAAAATGGGGTGGTCGTGGGAGCCGGGGCCAAGGTGTTGGGCAACATCGTCGTCGGCGCCAATAGCCGCATCGGCGCTAATGCCGTGCTGGTCAAGTCGGTACCACCCGAATCAGTCGTGGTCGGCATCCCGGGGCAGGTCGTCGTGCGCAGCCACTCCACGGCCGGGCACCCCGATCTGGAACACAACCGCATGCCCGATGCCATCGGTGATTCAGTAGTGGCTTTGATGGCCCGTCTCGACAAGGTGGAAAAGCTGCTGAATTTGCGCATGCCGCAATTCCCCAGCGAGAACGGCGAAGGCGGACGTACCCAACCGGCCACCATTCACCCCCCAGACCATGGAATATGGCACGGGGAAGACTTTATGATCTAAAAGAAAAGTGCTCTCGCAAAATTTGTGAGAGCACTTTTTGTTTTTAGCTATTCTTCCGTAGTTTTTTTGCGTGATTTACGAGCTGGTTTGGCTGTTTCCGTTTCGGCTGTGGGGGACGATTCGGCAGGCACTTTCGCTTTGCGGCTGCTCTTCTTCGCAGCCGGAGCAGCCGGTTCGGCGGCAGCGGGCGGGTTCGCAGTCGCCTGCTTTTTCGTCCGCGCTTTGGCGGAAGCTGCGGCAGGTTCCGTGATCTTGGATACCGATTCGGTCGCTTTCTGTGATGCCCGTTTCTTTTTCGGAGTCTCAGGTTCAGGAGCTACCGGCTGGGGGGCCGCTGCTGAAGCAGAAGGGGACGCCCCGGGCTTTTTAAAGAAAGCGAAGAAAACAATGACACCCAGGCCCAGAGCACTCAGAATTACCAGTAAAAAGCCAAAGGTCTGACGGTCAAAGGTGGGTAATTGATCGAGCAAAGTCGGCGTCGGCGTGGCAGTCGGGGTTGGCCTCAAAGTCGGCGTTGCTGTGATCTCAGCCGGCGAAGGCGTTCGCGTGGGATAAACCGGGGTTGGGGTAAAGGTCGGGGTAACCGTCGGCGTAGCCGCCTGCATGATCTTCAAGGTTTGACCGGTATAGATCATCGTTTCATCTGAAAGACTGTTCAGCTCTTTCAAGTAGTCCACCGTTACCCCATAAGCCAGCGCAATCTGGAACAGCGTCTGCCCGGATTGTACAGTGTGGTAGACAAAACCATCGTAATTTGGGGTCGAGGTGATCACCGGCGACATATACTGGCTGGTATCGGACGTAGCATCTGTAGTCGGACTGCCACCAGAGGATACTGTGCCGCCGCCAGAACTCGAAGCAGCGGTTTCGCCTGAAATATTGCCTGCCTGCAAGACGTAATAGGTTTCGCCCTGACTGTTCGAGGCTATGCCGGCGCCCACATAGACGTATTGCTGAGAAGAAGCCGGCAACTGGTGAGCTGCATCCGACCAATAACTGGCCAGAATGTCGAGGGTCATGCTGGTATGCATGGCCCAGTTTTCAGTCACGAAAACCGTCTTGCCACCGCCAAAACCATAACCAGCACAGCGTGCGGTCGCGCCGGGGTAGCCCAGGTAAACCAGGTGGGTGGTGGCGTTAATGGCAGCCATCGTGTCCGCCGTCGCCTGAGCACAGGCATCCAGTGTGGCACTTTCAACCAGCGCCTGATAGCCATAAATACCTGTACGCCAGCTATTGACCATCGCGATCATATCCGCAGTGGTGACTGAACTATCTGCCTGGACAGATGCCAACGGCAATCCAAGCAAAGAAAGAAGCACGGGAAAGATCAAAAGTGAGGAAATGATTTTCGTTCGCATCGTGGAAATATTATAACCGATGCCCGGGAGAGGGAAAACCGTTTTGTCAAGAGGCCAGAAAAATCCTTACCGCTAAAAAAGTCAGAAAGAAGTAAAAATGGAAGCAAATAATATTTCCATCAAATAGCGTCTTCACAAAGCAAGGCGTCCGCTTGGCCTTGCTATGAAGGTTTATTTATGGAAGCGAGTAAACATTTACGTCTGAATAGGAAGTCTCAGCCCCGGCAACGGTCTCGTCGTTCTGCATATTAATGGCAAGGAAAAGATGGCCCGACTCCTGCTTAGCATTCACATCCAATCGAGCTATAGGAACGTTATTCAGTAAAAAGTATCCCTGGCCGTCTTGACATAGCAAAGTCACCTGGTTACTTTCGTCCGCATCTAAATTCAAATTCTGCAACCGCCCAGAATCTACGATGGTGGTATCTTCACCATTCCGCAGTTTTAGGTACCAGCGTTTACTGGAATCAATGATCAAGCGATATTGGTCATTCCAACCTGTGTCGCGAAACATAAATCCATAATCCCAGGCAGCGGTTGAAGCCGCATAGGGATTATGGAAATCAACCTCCACGATGAAATTCTCGATACCATCATCGATCTTTTTCGAATGGATCAGAGCATCCGATGGGTTGTGCTGGATGGCGCCGGAGTCTGGCTGAGAGACCAGCTGCGCCGAAGAATAAAGAGCATCCACGGCTGCTTGAAGATCAGGGGAAGCCGTTGCGACCACATTCGGTTGAGTGGGAACCAGCGTCGCCGCGGCATAACCATTCCCAGAGACTGTAGATTCTACCGCCGACAATGGCCCCGTAAGTACCCCGTTGCTGCCACCCCCGTCATTCTGGCTACCGGCAGGGCGATTCATCAAGATGACCAACAAGATCACCAACCCGATCAAGAGAACCACCCCAAGTACCACCCACGGCACAACGGATTTCCGTTGGTACGGCTGAGAGTTTTCCTCATTCCAAAGATTTTTGGGCGAATCATCGGTGCCGTATTTATATTGTTCCAGGCTGCCGGGATAGGAGGCAGCGAAAGCAGTCTCATCTGATCCCATACGTATTGGGGAAGGTGACATAATCCCCGAAATCATAATGGCAAGATAAGCAAGAATTGCTCCCCAAAAGCCAACTCCATTCGAAAAGTGAACAATTGAGTTAAGGATCAGGTTAATATCACTGTTTGAAGTCTTAAAGCTGACTCCCGCCATCGCCCCTGTCAGGATTGTCAACACCATGCCCAAGAGACCTGTCACGATCAATACTGGTTTTCCTCCACCTGATTGTCCCGTAAGATGGACCAGTGCCAAAATTAAAGAGATCAAAGTTAAAAGGAGCAAAATTACCAATCCAATACGATCCAGAGTCCATAGCGTTTTCTGGGCTCCAGAGGTGGATTGATACAGCATCTGCCCCATGTCAATCTGGTTATACATGGAACTAGCAAGCTGCCCTAATGCACCCAAGCCACTCACCCGCGGTGAAGAAAGGGTCATCAGTTGCCAGCCGCTAGAGGTGATCTTGATCTGCTCCTCCCCTACGCCGAACCAGGAGCCCGGATTGACAATACTGATCACCGTCCAGGGCAAGAAAAAGCATAGAAGAGCAATCACCGCAGCAATCAACCCAATAATTGCAGGTGCTTTCGATGATTGCTGACCTTCTTCATCAGAATATGAATCAAATGACGGCGGCGCATAAAATGGCGGAGGAGTTCCGGTCATGGTCATTCCCCTTGTTTTTAATTTTATTTATTGTACAGCTTAAGTAAAAAAAGGCCTCACTCAGTGGAGGCCATTGTTCATGATTCCGGTTTTAGTGCAGACTGCGTTCTTTGAAGTTCGTCCCCATGGCTTCAGCAACGACCAAAAAGTCGCTGGCAGAGATCATGCCGATGATCTCACCTTTTTCGTTGGCTACCGGTAAATGATGGATATGGTTCTGGCGCATCAAGGCGGCACACTCACCAATCATCATATCGGCTGAAACGGTGATCAATGGAGAAACCATCACTTCACTGACCTTCGTTTCGGCGGGGTTCTTGCCTTGCGCAACGATCTTGTCGCTGATATCGATAGCAGTCACAATTCCATAAGCATTCTTTTCCGTGCGTTCTACGATCAGACTATCGGCATAACGATGGCGCATGGTCGCAAGACCTTCTTTGACGGTGGCATCAGGGCTAATAAAGACGACCAGGTCTTTCATCCAGTCTTTGACGGTTGTTGACTGCATCTTTTTCTCCTTATGCTTGCGGATGATATGAAATTGTGGGTGTAGTACTCCCTACCTGATACCAATTTATAACTTTTCAAAAGAAAAGTCAATCGCGATTTGTCAGACGATTCAGCGCGATTCGTCCTGCCAGGGCCAGGTTTTGAGGGTTTCGAGAAAGGAATACGCCGTCAGGTCCAGCTGGATCGGGGTCAGCGAAACATATCCCTCCGCCAGGTCACCAAAATCTGTTCCGCTCTCCAGAACGCCGGTCGGGGCTTCGCCACCGATCCAGTAATAAGGCCGGCCGCGAGGATCTTCCCGCTTGACCAGTTCGTCACGATAAATGCGCATGCCCTGACGCGACACGCGAATTCCCTTGATCTCTTCCTTCTTTAAATAGGGAACGTTCATGTTCAAGAGCGTATTGGCAGGCAATCCCCGACGCGAGATCAACCTGGCCACCTGAGCCGCCAGCCCAGCCGCGGCAGAAAAATCCAGCGGCCCGCTGTAATACTCGGGGGCATTCAGAGAAACCGCCAGGGCTGGGATGCCCGAGATGACCGCTTCCATCGCAGCGGTAACGGTGCCTGAGTAAGTGACATCGTGGCCCACATTCGCATTGGGATTGATGCCTGAGACCACCAGATCGATAGAGTGATCCACCAGGCCCATCACCCCCAGCGCCACGCAATCAGAAGGAGCGCCGTCGCTGGCCAGGGCTGGGGTGCCATCCGCCAGTTCGACGGGCTTGGCACGCAGCGGACGCGACAACGTCTTGACGTGGCCAGAAACGCTCCAGTTGTGATCGGGGGCCAGCACACTGATCTCCCCCACATCACGAAGTGCCTGGGCCAGGGCCAGCAGCCCAGGAGCAAATACGCCATCATCATTGGTAACTAAAATGTGCATCAAGATCCCTCTAAAACAGTATGCTTCCATTATACATACAGGAGAAAACTCCTCATCAGGATCACTTCTAACAACAAAAGGGTTGCTTTCCCAACAGTATCAAGCAAACAACTCCCTCAACATTTAATTCGCAAAACTTAAGAAAACTATGATATACTTGATCGGCTGTGGTGAAAACCACGCCCATCCTACACGTCCTCCGATTCTTCCTGCGTGCTGTCACAAACAGTGAGGGAAGAGAAAAAAGAGGGCGGAAGCAAAACGCAAAAGGAGCAACACCATGAGTTCGATTATTTCCATGAAAGCCCTGCTCGAAAGTGGTGTCCATTTTGGTCACCGCACCAATAAGTGGAACCCATACATGCGCCCGTACATCTTCACCGAGCGCAACGGTATCCATATCATCGACCTGCAGCAGACCGTCAAACTGCTGACCAATGCCTACAATCTGGTACGCGACACCGTCGCTGCCGGAGGTACCGTGATGTTCGTGGGTACCAAACGTCAGGCACAGGAAACTATCACCGAAGAAGCCGTGCGCTGCGGTATGCCCTACGTGACCGAGCGCTGGCTGGGCGGTATGATCACCAACTGGTCCACCATGTACTCCCGTATTCAGGAGCTGGAGCGACTGGAAAAGCTGCGCGACAGCGGTGAGATCAACCGTCTGACCAAAAAGGAAGGCCTGCTGATCGAACGCGAGATCAAACGTCTCGAGAATCACCTGGCGGGTGTGCGCAACCTCAAGACCCTGCCTGATATGGTTTTCGTGGTAGACGTCATGCGCGAGCATACTGCCGTTCACGAAGCCAACCTCAAAGGTATTCCGGTGATCGCTCTGGTCGATACCAACTGTGATCCGCGCGGTGTTGATTACGTCATCCCCTCCAATGATGATGCCATCCGCGCCATCAAACTGCTGGTTGCCAAGATCGCCGACGCTGCCATCGAAGGCAAAGCCATGAATAAAGATGCCGACATCGAAGCCGAAGCTGCCGCTGAAGGTCAGCCGGCTGCCCGCCCCGCCGCTGCTCCAGCGCGCCCGCGCATGGATGAAGACAGCGACCTCGAGGATAAAGATCTCCTCGGCGCCTCCACCCTGGCCAAAATGAAGAGCACCGAAGATTCCGACTCTGAAGACGAAGAAAAGTAGTTCAAACCCCGGTTGCACCCGTTCTTGCAGTTGAAAAGAGCAGTGTCTCTCCGGTAAAATAAAGAAAATAGAGGAACACACATGGCTATTACGACCGAAATGATCAAAACCCTCCGCGAAGCCACTGGCGCCGGTTTCTTGGATTGCCGCAAAGCCCTTGAGCAATCTGATGGCGACATGAATGCAGCTATGGACTTCTTGCGACAAAAAGGCCTCGCTACCGCCACCAAACGCTCTGCCCGCCAGGCTTCTGAAGGCGTACTTGAGCTGTACACTCACGGCAATGGCCGTGTCGGCGTGATGGTGGAAGTCAACTGTGAATCTGACTTCGTCGGCCGTTCTGACACCTTCCGCGAACTGGCTCACGAAATTGCTTTGCAGATCGCAGCCACCAACCCCGATTACATCACTGAAGCGGACGTTCCGGATTCA
>JAAZOQ010000167.1 GCA_012797695.1 Anaerolineaceae bacterium
GACGTGGAAGCCAACCTTGATTCCATTCTGGCCAGCCAGGAACGGCTGCCAGTGCAACTGGTGCAGATTGACGATGGATTCGAAAGTCAGGTGGGGGACTGGTTCACTTTCAAGCCCACTTTTTCGAATGGGGTAAAACCGTTGGCGCAAAAGATCAGCGCTGAAGGCTTGATCCCGGGATTGTGGCTGGCACCCTTCATTATCCATCCAAAATCTGAACTCTATCGCCAGCATCCTGACTGGATCCTGCGGCGTGCCAACGGCCGGCCGGTCAATGCTGGTTATGTCTGGGGCACACTGGATACGGCGCTGGATCTGACCGTGCCCGAGGCCCTGCAATATGCCTGTGACGTCATCCGTACGGCCGCTCACGAGTGGGGTTACCCTTATTTGAAGCTGGATTTTCTGTACGCGGCAGCGTTGCCGGGGAAGTATGCCGACCCGACGAAGACGCGCGCCCAGGTACTGCGGATGGGTATGCAGGCCCTGCGTGATGCCATGGGGCCTGAAGTGACCCTGCTGGGCTGCGGAGCACCGTTTGGCTCCATGCTGGGGCTGGTTGAAGCCATGCGCATCGGCCCGGACGTGAGCGGCGATTGGCAGCCGACGTTCAATGGCATTCGGGCTTTCATCCAGAACGAGCCTTCCTTCCCCTGTGCCCGGAATTCGATCCGCAATATTCTGACGCGGGCGAACCTGCACGGGCACTGGTGGGTCAATGATCCAGATTGCCTGCTGCTTCGTCCGAATACACATTTGAGCCTGGCGGAAGTACAAACCCTGGCGACTGCCATTGGCATGACCGGCGGTTCGCTGCTGGTCTCGGATGACCTGCCCAAGCTGCCGGCGGAGCGCCTGCGTCTGGCTGAAGTGCTGATGCCGGTATTGGGGCAGCGGGCACGGGTGGTGGATGGTTTCGATGCGGAAATGCCAACGCGGGTGCGCCTGGATGAGCTGAACGCGACCGGAGAAGGGTACTTACTGGCCCAGTTCAACTGGCAGGAGACGGCAGCAGAAATGCAAATCGATCCGAAGGCATTTGGTCTGGACGAGACAGCTTATCAGGTATGCGACTTCTGGCAAGAGACGACTGGGGTGATCGCAGCAGGAGGAAGTTATTCTGCCGGCATGATCCCGGCACATGGTTGTGCGCTGGTGGCCCTGCGGCGGCAAGCTGCTGAGGCCACTTATCTGGGCAGCAATTTGCATTACTCGATGGGTATGGAAGTCGCGGAATGGCAGGCGACGACAGAAGAGGTTAACTTTACCCTGCGGCTGCCCCGCCAGACGGAAGGACGAGTGTGGCTTGCCCTGCCCTGGCAGCAGGCGCGCGTCTGGATCGATGACCGCGAACAAACGATTTCCATTGGCGCCAACGGGGTGGCCGAACTGCCTGTTCAGTTCAACGGTTTCTGCCGGATCAAGATCGAAAAGAAATAAATATAAAAAGTGCCAGGGAGTTTTCCCTGGCACTTTCGTGTCTTGTGATTGAAACTCTATTTTACGGTGGGCAGGGGTGGCTGTTGATTGCGGTTGGCTTTCTTGGCTTTGCTGCGGCGTACCAGCCAGCGGACGAAGAAGAAGATGGGCAAGCCGATGATTGCCAGGATGGGGAGTGCCACGATCACGAAGTAGATCAGGAAGTTAACAAACCCCTTCAAGAAGTTGACCAGTGCTTGCAGTGCATCACGCATGATGCCCGTTGGCTGCCAGCCGGCTACCGTAATGGGCTGAACGGAGGCTTTGGCTTCGAGATCGATGGTGATGGAAGAAGTGGCGGAAGCCTCTTCGTAATACTGCATCTGGCCCTTAATGACCTCGATCTGTTCGGTCACCTGCATTTTCTGATTGTAAATCGCCAGCACATCATCAGCCTTCTCGGCTTTTTCGTACATCTTGGAAAGCTCATCGGCGGCTTGCTGCAAGTTGCGCAGGCGAGATTGCAGGTCGGTGTAGGCCTTGGTCACATCTTCACCGGTGACGGACTCATTGGTCACGTACTTGGCAGCATCCCCGGTCATGGCCTTGATCTGATCCATAGCGGTGTTGAGCTTATCTGCCGGGACGCGGATCACCACGTTGGCAGCGGGGAAGGTGTCGCCGGAAGAAGAATAGGAACGATAACGGCTGGAAGAGACCGTGTATCCGCCCATATCCGAAGCCATTTGCATGATGTCTGACAGCGATTGCGATGGGTCATCTACCAAAATACTGAGCGTCGCATTCTTGACGATCATCTGATTGCTTTCGTCGGCGGTGGCATCGGTGGCGCTCTGAGCGGATCCACCGGCAGCTGCACTGAAACTCATGTCTTCCGGCATGGCGGCAACAGATGGACTTTCGAGTGAACTGGTGACGTTACCGTCGTAAGATTTTCCGGAATCATAGACGGCGCTTTGAGCCCGGCTGGCGCAGCCGGTCATGATGAGAGCACAGAGTACTAGGGACAAGAGCAAGCGTTTCGTTTTCATTTCTCCTCCTGGAACGAGCATTGGTTGTTCTTGAGACGTTCTCAACTGTAATCTGGTTCCCGTTTACCAGCCTTCTTCCAGACGCCGGCACAGTTTTTCGGGAAGGCCAGCTTTTTCGATGGCTTTCTGGGTCTTTTTGACATCATACTTGACGCGGTGAATTTCCCAGGTTTGTTCTTCGGGGTCGAGAATTCCATAAGAAGCGCGGGGATCGTGGTCGCGCGGCTGACCGACTGAGCCCGGGTTGAAGATGCAGCGGGATTCGATCTTAAACACGTTGCCCGGCTGCAGCAGCGTGCGATTCACGCTATCCCCGCTGGCATTGACGGTGAAAGCCAGGGGAAGATGCGAATGCCCGACCAGTGCCAGCTGCGTCTCGAAGAAAGCAAAATTAACCATAGCTGACATTTGATCGATCAGATATTCCCAGGTGGGCATACGTGGGCTGCCATGAGCCAGAGTTACCCAATCAGTGCTTATCGTTTCGGGTAGTTTGCTGAGGAAATCGAGATTGTCGCGGCTGATTTCGCGCTTGGTCCAATAGATGACATGGCTGGCTTCATCGTTGAAGCGATCGATGTCACGGCTGTTGACCACGGCCAGGTCGTGATTGCCGCTGAGACAGGTCAGGTTCGGCAGCGTGGCGATCCGTTCCACACACTCGTTGGGGAAGGGCCCATAACCTACCAGATCACCGAGGCACCAAACGGCATCAACGGTGACGGCCGAGGCCAGTACGGCTTCAAGAGCCGGGTAATTTCCATGAATATCAGAGATGACCAGAATGCGCATGAGGTTTAATTTATCCGATCTGTGATGCTATTTTGGCGATGATCTTTTCGGCCACTTCGTATTTCGTTAAAAGGGGCAGAGTTTCCTGCGACCCCGAACGCTCCAGGAAAACCACCTGATTGTTTTCCACTTCAAAACCGCTGTTTGAGCGGCTGATGTCGTTGGCAACCAGCAGGTCGAGTTCTTTTTTGATCATTTTCTCGGCAGCGTTTTCCAGCAAATTCTCACTCTCCGCAGCAAAGCCAACGGTCACACGCGGAAAACCACTGGCCTTTTTTTGCTGCGCCACTGTCAGCAGAATATCCTGCGTGGGAGCCAGATCCAGGGACAGGGCAGCAGACTTCTTCTTGATCTTCTCGCCGGCCGGATGAGCTGGAGTGAAATCCGCTACGGCAGCGGCCATGATGAGCGCGCCGGCGGTCTGGGATTCCGCCAGGACGGCAGACAGCATGTCTGCGGCGGTAACCACCGGGATCATTGTCACTCCCAGCGGTGCTTCCAACGCGGTAGGCGCGCTGATGAGGGTTACCTCCGCTCCGGCATCCAGAGCAGCCTGGGCAACCGCAAAACCCTGCTTGCCGGAGGAGCGGTTGGTGATGCGCCGGACCGGATCAATGGGTTCCTGTGTGCCGCCAGCGGTGACCACGACCTTTTTGCCGGCGAGAGGTCCGCCGCGGCTGAGCAGATAACGGGCATAACTCAGAATGCGAGCGGGTTCCTCGAAACGTCCTGGCCCGGTCAGCCCGGAAGCCAGGTGACCTTCGGCTGGGCCGAAGAAGTGCGCCCCACGCGATTTCAGTGTTTCCACGTTGGCTTGAGTCGCCGGGTGGCTGAACATTCCCAGATCCATGGCCGGGGAGAGCAATAATGGGCAGGACGCGGCCAGAGCGGTCACGCAGAGCAGA